>CAYXWE010000219.1:0-6488 GCA_964468145.1 uncultured Pleurocapsa sp. | reverse complement strand
CCTTGAGAATCCTCAATCAGGCTTTTTACTCCTACATTGTCAAAGGTTATCGGAATAGTTCCCGATGCCATCCATTCGAGATAATAAATTCCAAATCCTTCATAAAGAGTTGTGGAAACCCCGATCCAAGAGTCTCTAATTAATCTAGCTAAATCTTCTCTAGATATCCCGATCCAACTGTTTACATCTGGGCTATCGTATGGTGTGTCTACTACCGCGTGAATTACTAGATCTGGTATCTCTTGTTTGATTTTTAATAGTAATTCAATAGCTAATTTTGACTGCTTCCGACCCTCTAAAGTACCTACTACAATAGCAGTCGGTTTGGTTGGTTTAGATTCTGAATAATATAAATCTTTGGCATAGCCGTTGGGAATAATTTGCTCAACACCCAATAATTTTACGGTATCGTCTCCTATACCTATGGAAATATCAGCAAGCTTTTTTGCCCATAGTTCAAGATAATGATATATGTTAAAAATCAATTTTGATTTTGAATTATCGGCAAATTGAGCTTCGTTGATGCTACAGCCATGAAAGGTTCTAATTGAAGGAATCGCACGATTTAGGTATGCCCAATCTTCGCCATGCAAATGCAATATATCCAAGTCTTGATAATCAATAAAAGCTATTTGAAAAGGTAAAAAGAATTTTATAGACAGTTTGACATTAACTAGAGGTTTGAGATTAACTACCTCATATAAAGCATCTTTGGGCTTAGAAGAATAAGAATATATCCTAACAAAGTTATTTGCTCTGACTAAAGCATTAGCAAGTTCGTGAATAACTACAGATACTCCACCAGGTTTTTTTCCTTCTTGAGGTAGATCTGCAAAAACCATTCCTATTTTCAATGACATAGTTGCTTTATTTGTATAAAAAAATTTTGAGGAGTTAAAATCATTGCTACTTATTGATTAGGTTTCATCTACAAGTATGACTTCCACCAATCAGGATCGGACTCGTAACCAAGTTTTAAAAGCAGATCGTTGTAGTTATCTTTAAAAGCAATTATATGTTCTGCAGTTAAATGATTTTTCCAGTCTCCTTTTACGCCCTTTCTGTAGTGATGCTTGAGGTTTTCTTTGCCTTTTTTTCTACCTTTAGCCTTTTTGGCAAAACTATTTTCAGCAACAATTTTAGATATTCTTTCCCCTGATATCTTCTCTCGGCTAAATTTCAAAGGAAACAAACCGTTAGTTTTAATATTTACACGATTGACTGTTTTAGCTATTTCATCATTTAGATCGCTTCCTATTTTTTCAGTAGAACTATCTAAAATACCAAGAAACTTGAAAATATTGATAAATTGTTCTTGACTGTTGGCAAATAGGTCTTCCATTTTGATGTCGAGTACATTGGATAATGAATAGTCCCAGTCATACATTTTTTCAAAATTGACGCGACTGAACTCCATCTCCATCAATAATCCTTCATATTTATCTAGCTTTTGTAGTTTTTGGCGATAGACTGTTAAGTCATGCCAATTTTTAGTTCCATGACTGTGCAAATGGGAAAAGTAAGCAGAAACTAAAATATCTCTGGGATCTCTTACTACATGAAATCCCTTATAGTTAGTCAAATTTTCGATATGTTGGCTATCGGCATTTCTATAGATTACGAAATCTAAATTATTTTCTTCAGCAAATGTTTGTAGATCGTAGCCTGGCTCTTTTGGCTTGTAGTATCCACCCATTTGATATGCACCTCTTTTCAAGCACATTTGGGAACATACATCAGCGATTATCGAAACAATTGAACTGCTACCAGCTTTATGATGACCAAAATAAGCTAAAAGCGGTTTGGTATTTTTATTGGGTTTGGAGGGAGCAATAGTAGAAATTATTTGTGTCATTATTAATTGTTTCCTTTAATAAAAGAAATTTATTTTTCAATCAACTTTTTTGGGTTAGTTAATAACTGAAGATATCCAGTCTTTAGCGCGATCTCCAAAATCCAATATGGGTTGGATAGCGATAGGTCTCATTTCAATATTTAGATCGCCTCTGCACTTTAATATCGATTCGAGTTCGTCTAGATCGTCGATCGCCAGACCATTACCGTATTCTGTAACAAAAGCTTCTATTTTGGCAGCTCTATTGATTGCTAAATATGGTATGCCCAAACCGTAGGCAATAATAGCTCCATGAAGTCTTGTCGTTAAAACAAATCCACTATTAGCATAGTAATTTTGTAATATTTGTTCTAAACCAAGATAAGAATATTGTGTGTGGTCTGTAAATACAAAGTTAGGTTCTGTCTCGTTCAAAATTTCTCTAATTTTGTTTTTTTCTTCTAGAGACATAGAAGGTTCGTGAGAACTGTATAACAGTACTTTTGAATTATCTGGTTTGAATTGTCTGTATTTTTGAAGATAAACAATACTCGGACAAGCACTAAAAGAAGCATTTTGAATATTAAAAATTTCGGCAGAATAACGATCTCTAATATTTACTAAATCGCATTTTTCAGCAGCCTGAGAAACTACTTTTGCATATTCTGATTTCGCTTGATAACCAGAACTATAAAACCCTACGCCTCCGACACCCCAAATAATTGAGGGAAGCTTGCATTCACGAACAAACTGATGCCAAAAAGGTTCTAAGTTTTTAGCAAAAAGTCCCGCTCCTCCGATAATTATACCTTTGTAGTTTTTGTTGATAAAATCAAAATCTAACTCTTGAGTGCGAAAGCTTTCCAAAATGCTCCAAGAATCAGTATCTTGACCGATCGTTTCCCATATACCCAAACTAGGTATTAGATCTCCTATATTATCTGTGCCACAGTAAAAATTTAAAATAGGAGATTTAGCTCTTCTATTCTTTGGGTCTACTTTTGATAAATCGTTAAATTTATATCGGCGATCGCTTCCTAAAAGCTTATAGAGGCGATGCTTCCAATAATCATTATTAGATAATTTGCTTACTATTTTACGAGTAACTTTGGGCTGTTGTAATTTCATGGTAATTTGTTCTCTCAATGAATAGATTATGATTGCTTTGTTCTATAGCTTCTTATTATTTTTTAGATGTAATTGTAGGCTTAATAGAACTAGTTAGCCTGACAATTGTTTCAAACAAACTTGGTTTAAACCAATATAGAGACACTGCATAAATAAACATCCCTCCTAATGTAGAAATAACCAATGTTTGTGTAGAATCCAAGGAATTACTAGCAAAAAATTTAATAAAAACAATGGTACAAATCATGCAAAAAGAGCATACAAGAGGTAAAAGAAACTGACTGAAGTAGTGCTTAATATCAATCCCGATCAGTTTGTAGGCAACCATGACATAAGCAGGAAGAACTACATAATTGCTGATTACGTAAGCTGTAGCAACTCCAATAATCCCAAACGGAATTGCGATCGCAAACCCAATCAAACTAATCAAAGTACTACTGAAGTTAAGCATCAACCTCCAAGAAGCTTTGTCTAAAGCAGTCATAACTGCGCTGTTAAAGTAAGTAAATGC
This sequence comes from uncultured Pleurocapsa sp., assembly GCA_964468145.1. Classification (GTDB taxonomy): domain Bacteria; phylum Cyanobacteriota; class Cyanobacteriia; order Cyanobacteriales; family Xenococcaceae; genus Waterburya. Next base: position 3,015 of record CAYXWE010000219.1, on the reverse strand, counting down.
ATTAGCGATTCCTGCCAATGATAAAATCTGCATTACAGGAACGCTAGGTAACCACTGTTTGCCAAAGGCTATTTCGATTAATTCTGGAGCTTGCATTACCATCCCCAGAAAAACAGGAATAGCAATCAAGCCAGATACCAAGGTGGCTTGATAAAAAGCTCTTTTGAGTTTGATTGGATCGTCTTGAAGTTTGGCAAAAGTGGGTAAAGCAACTTGACCGAGGATACCTATCATCAATTGGATTGCCGTCCATAATAGTCTGTAGGCAATGCTGTAATATCCCAGAGCGGTAGAACCCAGATAGTAACCAATTAAAAAATTGTCCCCCCGTAGCCTTAAAAAATTAACTAAATCAATCCCGATGATATTAATTGCAAAGGCAAATAATTCTTGAAAATGACTGACGGAAAATTTTAATCTGGGTCGCCAATCACTAACGCACCAAAGCACCAGTACTTGCATTGAAGCATTGACTAACTGCTGTGCCACAAGACACCAAATGCCAAAACCTGCAAAAGCCATAATTACTGCAACCACGCCACTAAAAGTTATGGCAACAGTAGATCTTAAAGCTAAGGCTTTAAAGTTTAACTCTCGTTTTAAAATAGCATCCTGAACACTACTAAAACCGCGAATTAAAAAAATAGGAGACAGCCAACGTATAATCGGCGCGAGTTCTGGTTCGCGAAAAATCTCGGCTACAACTTCAGCCCCAGCCATACCAGTCAAACTCATGACTAAACCGATGAATACACCCGTCCATAAAGCAGTATCTAAATGTTCTGGGCTTAATTTTGGTCGTTGGACTAGTGCTATTGAAAAACCTCGGTCTAGAAATACCTGAACGAAAGCAGTAAATACACCTGCTAAAGCCACTAATCCAAAAGCTTTGGGATCTAGCAAACGAGCTAGTAGAGTGAAAACTACGAAAGTCACACCTTGCGTTCCCCAATTTTGAACTGCCGACCATAATGCACCTTTGATAGCTTTTTGTTTCAAGCTCATATCTTTTGCCAGAATCTAAATTAGTATGCACCAAAACCCGAAAGAACTTTAGGAATAGTCATCAGCAAAATTTTTAGATCTTGAGTCAAAGACCATTCAGCCAGATATTCCAAATCCCATTTAGTAACTGCATTGAGGTCGAGAGTATTAGAGCGTCCTTTGACTTGCCAAGCACCAGTAATTCCAGGTAAAGCATTTAATCTTTTGTTTCCTACTTTTCCCAAACGTAGTGCATCATACAAAGCCCAAGGACGAGGACCGACTAGACTCATTTCACCCCGCAAGACATTGAATAACTGAGGTATTTCATCGATGCTATATTTACGCAACCATTTACCCAAAGAAGTAACCCTAGGATCGTTTTCGCTTTTATGCAACCCCTCTTGAGCATTCATCACTTTATCGTGCTGGAGTTCTGCATCTGCCACCATCGTGCGAAATTTATAGATCTTGAATAATTTGCCCCGCGCTCCCACTCGCCACTGAGAAAAAAATACAGACCCTGGTGAATTCAACTTAATCGATAGGGATACGATCGCAATTAAAGGGCTTAACAGCAATAATAAAATTGCAGCAGCCAAGGAATCAAACAATCTTTTGGCTTTCCAAGAAAGGAGTTGACGGCAATTAGGCAAATCATTGTTAGAGGGAATGCGGAGAAAAATTGGTTTATTTGCTTGTTGGCAAATGTCCGCCCAAAGTTTAATCGAGCTTGCTCCCAATTTAGGATCGATACATACTTTGTTCAACCAAGAATTGCACAGACATTTTTCTAACCACTGCTTTCTCGTCAAAGCTGGAAAATCGTAGTTATGTTCGTCATTAACACTTTTAATCCAAAGAGTTTTGTGTCTCCATTTCAAATCGCAGGCGGGTAAATAATTTTGTAATTTTGAAGAGCCTATATTCAGGTTTAGAAGTTTGGAAGTTTGGAGCAGTATGTTAGTTGCCATTGTTACTGTTTTTATTTGAACTAATTAAACTTTTTGAGGCAATAAATATTTAGATTTCGGCTCGTACGCTCTAGGGACATCTTGAGAATCATTGATAATAATTCCTAAAACATCTAATTTGCTTAGTAAAGCTGTGGTTTCTAGAAATTCAGAAATTTTGCTTTTGTTTAGGCGAGTAATCATCACCGTAGTGTCGCAAATGGATGCAATTTTAATGGCATCCACCATACCGATGGCTGGAGGACTATCTACTAGAATCAAGTCATAGATTTCTTTTTGCCGTTCGATAAATTTTTCAAACCGAGAAGAGTTGAGTAATTTAACTGGATCTTTTGTTTCCGACCCTGCAGTTATGACATCAATATTTTCTCCCGACAAAGAAACTTGCTGAATCGAAGGATGGTCGATTTCCCCCGCTAAAAAATTGGTTAGTCCCGAATGATTATTTAAAGCAAAAGTTCCGTGTATACTAGGGCAACGAAGATCCCCATCAATCACCAAAACTTTTTGTCTTTGACGAGCAATACTCGATGCTAAACCCAAAATGAAAGTTGATTTTCCTTCTCCCGAAACAGCACTAGTGACAGCCATTAACTTTAAAGTTGAACCACAAGATATGGGTGATTTTGATATGGCAATCTTTGATGACACATGTGGCAATTTGATTTGTCTCACACAAAAGAAGAAATAAGGAACGACAAAACTAAGGACAGCAATGGTGAAGATGAAAATAATTCAAGAGAAGATGGCAGACGCAGAAAAAATCATCATCATTTACGAAAACACAATCGTTTTTGAAATGTAGTACCAAGGCTCCTCATGCTTTCTTTTAACTTCTGATAAAGTCTTAAAGAGACCCCACCGCTTGACAATTGGAGCCGTGCGAGGACAGAGGAATACTTCAATCAATAATTACAATTTAAACATTACTAAATTGGCAATTCGCAGAAATAACCAAGTAACATACAGAGCACTCGATTTTAAGTGAAATAATACATTGTCAGCTTCAAAAACCGCAATCTTTCATAAATCGATTGTATCAGGAACTCAATAGAAC
>CAYXWE010000218.1:0-6499 GCA_964468145.1 uncultured Pleurocapsa sp. | reverse complement strand
AAAGTCAAACGATCTATAGTTTTGGTCATAAATCGGCAACATGACCTATCTTTATGTTGGAATAGGCGATTAATTTGCTGAATCCAAGCCAAACCTATGAATCGCTCGACAAATATTGATTTGTGAATACAATTTGTCTAAAATGCTGGGTGAAGTATCATATATAGACAAATCCCAATAATCAAATGCAAAACAATTCACAAATTAATATGGAACGGCAAGTATTTGCCGTAAGTGAATTAATGCCCATGAAGGCAGATTATCTTTGGCTGCTGCAACAGGGAGTTGTCAAAACTCGTGCTTGGACAGAAGAAGGAACTCCCATAGTTTTGGGTTATTGGGGAATAGAAGATGTCATCGGACAGCCTCTATCTTTGGTTTATCCTTACCAAGCAAAATGTCTGACTAGGGTAGAAGCAATTTCTGTACCCATTGCCAAAGCTCATCTAATTATCGATTTAGTCAACCGCCACATCCAGCAAACAGAAGAGCTACTATATATTTTGCGTTCGGATACTATGTATCAACGGTTGAGCAAGATGTTGATTTGGTTGGGGCAAAAGTTTGGTACGGAAATTACCTTTGGTCAAATGATTAACTTGCCTATTACTCATCAAGATTTGGCAGAAGTTATTGGTGCGACTAGAGTTACCGTTACTAAACTGATCAACCAGCTAGAAAAAGAACGATTTTTGAGCCGTCCAGAGCGAAACACAATAGTTTTGCTAAAACAATGGACAATGGACAATGAATAATTGACAATTTAGTTACGCCTTATGCAGCTTGCGAAAAAAAATAATACTTTCAGTGCATTTCAAGGGAATCTGTATTTCTGAAACTAAATAAAACGAATAACTCAAAAATAGTTGCATACCGCGTATTTAGTTTATCTTTTATCCTTTTTATTTTCTTATGTCTACTTCGATTGTAAGCATCCAAGATGGTGTCGCTAATTCTCAACAATTATTAATTAATCCCGTACCGACAGGGTTGACAGTAAAAGGCGAAATTACAATTCCAGGGGACAAATCAATTTCCCATCGTGCTTTAATGTTAGGAGCGATCGCCGAAGGAGAAACAACTATTGAGGGTTTACTGTTAGGGGAAGATCCCCGCAGTACCGCAGCTTGCTTTCGAGCAATGGGGGCAAAAATATCCGAATTAAACTCGGAAAAAATAACCGTTACGGGAGTAGGCTTGGGCAATCTACAAGAGCCAGAAGATATTTTAGATGCGGGCAATTCTGGGACGACAATACGCTTGATGTTGGGCTTACTGGCATCACACCCCGATCGCTTATTTACCGTTACAGGAGATAATTCCTTGCGATCGCGTCCTATGTCGCGGGTAGTAAAACCCTTATCGCAAATGGGGGCGCAGATCTGGGGAAGAAAAGGAAACACTCTTGCACCCTTGGCTGTTAGAGGACAGCAATTAAAACCCACCCACTATCATTCTCCAATTGCCTCTGCTCAAGTCAAATCTTGTATTTTACTTGCAGGCTTGATGGTGGACGGCAAAACTACAGTAACCGAACCCGCCCTATCGAGAGATCACAGCGAACGAATGCTCCAAGCTTTTGGGGCTAAACTGGAGATCGACCCCGACACCAACAGCGTTACTCTTACAGGACAACCAACTCTTCGCGGGCAAAAAGTCATTGTACCTGGCGATATAAGTTCTGCTGCTTTTTGGTTGGTAGCAGGGGCAATTGTTCCTGGTTCGGATCTACTTATTACCAATGTAGGGGTCAACCCCACCCGCACGGGAATCTTAGAAGCCCTGGAAATGATGTCAGCAGACATTACCAAAGAAAACGAACGCACGGTAGCAGGAGAGCCTGTAGCGGACTTGAGAGTTAAATACAGCCAGCTAAAAGCTTGTGAGATATCAGGAGATATAATTCCTCGTTTGATTGATGAAATACCCATTCTGGCAGTAGCTGCTAACTTTGCTGAGGGGACAACCGTAATTAAGGATGCAGCAGAATTAAGGGTCAAAGAAAGCGATCGCTTGGCAGTAATGGCAACAGAATTAGGCAAAATGGGGGCAAATATCAGCGAACTAGAGGATGGATTATCAATCAAAGGCGGAAATGCCCTAAAAGGTGCAGAGGTTGATAGCTTTACCGACCATCGAATTGCCATGAGTCTGGCGATTGCAGCTTTAAATGCTACGGGCAAAACCACCATAAATAGAGCGGAGGCAGCCTCAATCTCTTACCCCAATTTTGTTAGTACTCTGACTCAAGTGTTGCAGTCATAATTCCCGTCGTACTCGATCTAGATACAGTGCATTGCATAACTAATTAATACATTAGGCGTATTCTATTTATAAACTAGGATTTATAGTCATTCCAAATAGAAACCGTATGCATGAGCCAGAGGAATAAAATAACTTTGAACCTACTAACGACTAACGAAAAATCAGTCAATCGTGAGGAAATTAATTGGAATGACTATAGTATTATTTGTCTGAGAAAGAACGCCTGCAAACCGCTATAGACAAAAAAGGAGTTCGATTTAGTATCGAACTCCTGTATCCTAATAAGTACTAATTCCACAGCCCAATTAACTTAGCAAGAACAAAGATTTAAGCTGATTTAAACTGCGCTGCTAGACAATAAAAACTCTTTTAGTAATTCAGCTTTATTAGTTTTTTCCCAAGGAAGATCTAGATCGTTTCTACCAAAATGACCGTAAGCAGCTACATCTTGATAAAAACGACCATTCCTAGATTGCGGTAGATGGCGTAGATCTAAGGTTTGAATAATTCCCGCAGGACGTAATTCAAAATGTTCTCTGACTAATTCCAAAAGTTTGTCTTCAGCAATTTTAGCTGTACCGAAGGTTTCAATAAAAACACTAGTCGGTCTGGCCACACCAATGGCATAACTAACCTGAACCTCACACTTATCTGCCAAGCCTGCTGCCACAATATTATTAGCAACATAACGACAAGCATAAGAAGCACTACGATCTACTTTTGTAGGATCTTTTCCTGAAAAAGCACCACCGCCGTGACGAGAATAGCCACCGTAAGTATCCACAATAATTTTGCGACCCGTTAACCCAGAATCTCCTTGAGGGCCACCAATAACGAACTTGCCTGTAGGATTAACTAGAAAACGAGTACTATCGGTTGGTTTAAGATCTAAATCCGCAAATACAGGTTCGACCACTGCCGACCACAAATCTTCTTTGATTTTCTTTTGTACGGCACTACCTTCAGAGATATCGCCGATATTTTCTGTATGCTGAGTAGAAATCAAAATTGTATCTACACCAATGGGTTTGCCATCTTCATACTGAACCGAAACTTGAGTCTTACCATCAGGACGCAGATAGGATAAATCTCCTTGCTTGCGTACCTGCGCTAGTTTGCGGGACATACGGTGAGCTAAACTGATCGGCATGGGCATCAATTCTGGAGTTTCGTTACAGGCAAAGCCGAACATAATTCCTTGGTCGCCAGCACCAATGCGGTCTAGTTCGCTATCGCTCAAACTTTCTCTTTCTTCTTGGGCAGAAGTAACACCTTGAGCTATATCTGGAGATTGTTCGTCTAAGGCAATCAATACAGAGCAGCTATCTGCGGAAAAACCATTTTCCGCATTAGTATAGCCAATTTCCGCAATTTTTTTTCTAACTAAATTTACATAATTGACTTCAGCTTTAGTGGTAATTTCTCCTGTTACCAATACTAATCCTGTATTTACTACTACTTCTGCTGCAACACGGCTTAGAGGGTCTTGAGCGAGTAGAGCATCTAAAATAGTATCGGATATTTGATCGCAAATTTTATCGGGATGACCCTCTGTGACTGATTCGGAGGTGAATAAGTAATTACGAGACAATGTTGTATAGTCCTCTAAGAGACGTTAAATATAGGTGTGCAGAATTTTAACTGCCCAAAGCGATCGAGCGCAAGCTCTGCTTTAAAAAGGCAGGGAACGGTTAACCCAAGTATTCAATCATAAAGTACATAATACAGGTTTAAATTGAGGATGACAAAATTTGAATTTCCGACAAGCTAGAAATTTGCCGATCTGCCTCAAGGGAGTTTATATTTTGAGAACGATTTATGCCAATAGTTCCTGCTGCATCTGCTGCTTTTGCCATTGTTATATCCCCTAAAGAGTCTCCTACCATCAACGTTTGCTGGGGAATTACATCTAGAGCTTTACAAGCTTGAATATAAAAATCGGGATTGGGTTTAAACAACTCTCCATCTACTCCCATGCTCATACTGATAAAATTTTGTAGTTGATGATTGGCGACAAAGCTAGTAACTCCAGCAGTAGAGTCAGCAGAAAGAATGCCAATTTTTATCCCCGCACTATTTAAAGATTGAAGCACTTCTCTAGCTTCAGGAAATAAGGGTGCAGATTCAGGAGTTTTTATTAAATATTTTGATTCTGCTATCTCTTGAAAGGCTTCTGTCGCAATTTTTTTGGCTTCATGCCAACTGCGTCCCGTTTCGGCTATGTAGGCTGCTGCTGCAATTTCATTTTCTAAGCGACTGCCAACCGCCATCAAGCCTGTGGGGTCTAAAGTATTGTCCTGAATTCCAAAAGCCATCAACAATGGTTCTCCTACTCCTGGAATTTGAGCGTCAATTAAACGCGCTCTTTGAATGCCTACTTCTCGCCAAAATGGTAAAGAGTCTTCTAAAGTACCATCTTTATCAAAGATAATGGCAGATATATGATTGAATTCTAAATCTTCGATCCCGATTTTTGCTTTTCCCATTGTACTTTTTACCATTATTTTTCTGCAAATAATCAAAAAAAAAGAGAGGTTTCCCCTCTCTCTCAATATAAGTATTTTTGGCGGTCAGAATTTAATATCTATCAAACAAACTGAATTTGTTCGGATTCAATTTATCTACTCTTCTGTTCCTGCACCTACCATTTCTTCTGAAGAATCTTCTTCATTAATTACTTCTTCGACTGCTTCAGTTTCTTCAACTACTGGTTCTTCTGTTGCGCTGGGCATTACTTCTGCTGCTTCTTCTAGACTGATACCTTCTGCTTCAGCCAGTAATTTCTGGCGATACTTTTCAGCCATTTCTTCAGCTTTTTCAAACACAATCTCTCTATTTTTTAGCATATCACCTGGTTCTGGTTCTAACTGCTTAGTAGAGAGAGATATACGACCTCTTTCTGCGTCCAGGTCGATAATCATCACTTTCAACTCATCATTTACCCCAAATACGCTGTGAGGAGTATCGATATGATCGTGGGATATTTCAGAGATATGTAGTAAACCGCTGACTCCGCCAATGTCAATAAATGCACCGTAAGGTTTGATACCGCGTACTGAACCTTTGACAACTTGACCCACCTCTAAACCATTCATCTTGCGTTCTACTAAAGCACGACGATGACTTAATACTAGTCGGTTGCGCTCTTCGTCAACTTCCAAGAATTTTAGGGGTAAGTCTTCGCCTACTAGATCTTCTTTGGCTTCCCTCGCACTAATATGAGAACCAGGGATGAAGCCTCTCAAGCCTTCAATTCTAACCAGCGCGCCACCACGATTGGTAGCAAATACATTAGAACGAACTGTTGCATCTTCTTGTTGTAGCTGTCGAACTCGTTCCCAGGCGCGCATATACTCGATGCGTCGAATAGATAGAGTTAACTGACCGTCTTCGTTTTCATCAGTTAAAATAAAAAATTCTCTAGTTTCGTCCGCTTGTAGGACTTCACTGGGATTGTCTACTCTATTGATAGACATCTCTTGAATTGGAATGTAAGCTGCTGTTTTTGCACCAATGTCAATCAAAGCACCTCTTGGTTCCATGCTAAAAACTGTTCCTGCTACTATATCTCCAGGACTAAAATGGTAGTCGTATTTATCTAGAAGAGCAGCGAAATCTTCATGAGTAAAACCAATATCTTGAGTATTATTTGCTTGCTGATTGACCATATGGGTTAGATGTCCTTGTTGTATTTCCTTATTTTTTTGATTGATGAGCCTCCTGCTTGATGTACACTCGCTACTATTATCGTGCAGCCTACACCTACATTCACTGAGTTTGGCAGTTAGAAAGAAAAATGTCTTCAAGCATTTTGCAACTGCAAACAATTATGTCTGTTGGCAAGATGGCATTATACCATTGTAACTTTTTATTGGAGTGGTCGTAACTTTTTTTGATTTTTTTTGTTAAAAATATTTTTATGACTATTTTTATTTACATCTTAGTACTAAATTGGTGTTAGTAAAAAAGCGTAGGTAAAAAGTTTTAAATTCTGGTAAATTCTGCACTCAGGCTAGTATATTTTTCGTTTTGCAGATGATTTAAAGTTTCAATAAAATCTTTTATACCTTGGAATTGTCGGTACACAGAAGCAAAGCGAATATAAGCTACTTCACTTTCGTAGCGGAGGTTTTGTAATGCTAATTCGCCTATTTCGCTACTGTTAAATTCTTTACCTGAATTTTGTTGTAGTCTGGCTTCAATGCGATATACAATCGCCTCAGCTTTTTGATGG
>CAYXWE010000217.1:0-6499 GCA_964468145.1 uncultured Pleurocapsa sp. | reverse complement strand
AGAAACTAATACTATTGCTTTTAGTCCTCAAGATAGAGACCCTATTTATAGCTTGACTTTTTTCCGAGAAAGAAATTTTCCAGATACTTTTCAACTTCGTACAACTTGGAATTGGTTGCTAGAAACAGATGTAATCCCTACAGTTGCACCTACAGCTACTATACGTCCTCAAAACTCTTTTTTAGCTGAAGCAATCGATCCAAATACGGGTGCTAATGCATTTTATATAGTAGAAGAAGCCATTGTTACTCCAATTACTGTCAATCCAGCTACTGTTTCTGAACCTTCTTCTAAATTGGGTTTATTAACTTTTGGTACGCTGGGTTTTGGGTTAGCATTAAAGCGTTGGATATCGGTTAAAAAAGATAGATTTACTTCAAAAATAAATGATAGTTATTTGTAGCGACCCAATTCAGATTTTAATTAGGATAATGGGATATTGAATTTTGCCTAATAGGTGAGAGAGACGACAGAGACGGTTGACTTTATTGGTCTTGGGTGATGTTTTCAATCCTGTCATAGAAATTTATTCCGAACTATCTTCATAACCGATAACATCACCATCATCGTTAGTTATGGCTTTTTTTCCCTCTTTATTGACTAAGACTTTATTCCCCACTTCATCTTCTTCAACTCTGAGAATCGTAACACTTTTACCAGAACGATCCGACCAATCTTGAACGGTAAAGCCCGTACTGGTTTCAGATGGATATCTCGCTGCCATCTGCTGCCACGCTTCCTCTTCGCTGTGGGCGTGAATGTAATGCCCCTGCCTGAGAACCAGATGGTCTGGATCGTTCGGGTCGTCATTTGGATAGGGAAAGTTGCGAGTACATCTGTATTCTTTGATTGTTAAATTCTCAATCTCCCTGCGACTGGGCAAGATATTCTGAATCTGTTTTAGTCCCTGGCTTAATTCTTTAGCGGTAAAGTCATGACCCCTTTCTTTGGCTAGCTTTAACAGGGTCGGCGTATCTAGTGACGCGATCGCTCCTTGAAATTGTTCTTTTAAGTTCTCGTCTTGAAGGATGGCTGTGAAAAAATCAATAACGGACTGGGGTGCTGGCATGGGTTTTATTCGGTGGGAGATGAGATAGTCCACAACAGTTTTATTTTCTCTTGAAATCCGCCCCGTTCCCGATATTTTTGGTTTTGTTTAGCAATTACGGTTTCTGGTTCAATTCCCGCAGCAGCTATCAAAGCATCCATGACTTCCATCACATCGGCTAGTTCTTCTACTAATTTATCGGGCGATGAGCGAGCAGCTTCTCCAGCTTCTTCAACCAACTTCTGACGCAGAGCTTCTATATATTCGGTATCGTTAAGAATCAATATTTCGCATTGATTGCCAGAATCTCTGATGATATCGGGGATTTTGTCTCGAACGAGTTTATTATGTTCTATTTTCATTTAAAAAGCTGCTGTATTCTTTTCTTTAGTCTGCCATGCGTATTGTACCGAAGTGGCTAGATAACCCTGTGCTTGTTGATAGTTACTCTGTAAAAAACTGACTCGCTTCTGTTCCGATTTGCCCGTCTGTTGAATTAATGTTTCTCTGAGGGGATGGTGGGAACTAATCAAAAACTCGTTTCTAGTATGCAGTCTGTGAAGGTATTTGAGATGAGGCAGACGATCGAATTTACCATTCTCACCGCGATTGCAACTCTGACATGATAATACTAAATTCCAAACACCATCGAGATTGACCCCCATCAGCTGACCCAAAACATGAGGTAAGAAATGGTCTACATCGGTGAAATCTTTCGATTCCGAATCTAATGAAATATCTCCAAAACAATAGAAACATTTTCCTTTTTGATAGCCATTGAGGGAGTCGTGACAGCTAGATAAATCTACTCTTCGCGATCGCTTATCGCGTACAAATAAAAAATTCAATTCATCATCGTAATTAACCTGAATGAGTTGCTTGGATATATTCATCTCCCAGGCTCTCTCTACCAGACACCATCTAGCTTCTACTTCTTTGAGTAAATCCTGAAATTGACCCGTTTCCGTCAGCTTGAATAGTTCGTCTGTAAGTATTATTCCTCCCCTAGTCTTGCTGTAAAAACTAACTGGTAACTCTCCAAAACTGAGGTTGTGAAACTTATTGAGAACTACTTTAAATCCTTCTTTAGCAGTAATATCGATTAATTCATTTTGAGTAATTCGATCGTCTCTAAACTGCCGACAGGCTTCTAAGAAAGGATAGGGATTTTTTGTCGCCTGACTCTGGCTGTCACAACGCTCGATATGTTCTACGACATGGCGGGAATAAGGTTCTGCCAATTCATCTAAAGTAATGACCGTTTTTTCTTGTGGCGCGATTTCTAATAACGCCTTGCCCAATGCCAGCTTGTAACAGGCTACATTCTTACCGAATAAAATAATCGCCCGCCAGTAATCCTCTAGAGTCGGCTCGATACCCAGAAACTCAGTCATAAAAGTACATATAGAGCTTGATTATACTTCGTATCTGAAGTATAATATTTTTATCCCTTAGGATACACTTCGTTATGTGCGATACGCCCTCACCGCTAAGAGAAAAGCGTACCGCCAATACCCAAAACAGATTCAGGTACAACTAATATGAAAGCACGAATTTACGTAAATCGGCATAAAACCGAAGCTAACAAGAAAGCTACGAAAGAGACGGGAGAATTAGTAGATAAACCCGCGATCGCAATCAACACTTATAAAGGGTCTATCTATTGTAAGGAAGTCGAATTTACCAGAGGTGGGAAGTTAATACAGGATGCAGAAAATGCTCGTTGCTCTGGGGCTACTATTTGGATAGAGGTAGATGATTTTGAATCGTTAATTATTGATGGTGTGGAAGCCGATCGATCTATGTACGACGAGCAAAAGACATTGAAGTTAAAAGATTACTTTTGGCAGTTTGTCGAAGATTTTAAGGGAATAAAAGATGATAATTATCTTGCTATCGCACGTCGTCTCAGTCCTAAATATGCTGCTGACAAACAAGCCTTGATAACAGTATATAAAGAGCTACATGAAAAATTACAGTCCAAATTAGATAGAGATGAATTAGAGTTGAGTATTGATGAAGTAGATGACCTTATTTCTAGTATTATTGGACTGGGTAAGAAGAGATACTATTCTGCGTTGAAAAATCCCCATAGTGCGATGTATTTGACCTATTCCACTAACAGTTGTTATACAGTTTTAGATTTGTTGAATTAACCTACGGTTGGCATAAATTTAAGTAAGTGAAAAGGGAGTAATAAGAAAATGAAAAACCAACAGGAAATCGAAAGAGAAAGATTAATTCATAAATACGTAACTTCTCTAGACAACGGAGATATGGATGAAGTGATAGAGGTTCTTAACGCTGCTTGTTACGACCCCGAATTAGAACGCATTGTTAAAGAAATCGACCTTCACTATCAAGAAGAGGAGGGGATTGCAACCTCAGATTCAGAATTTGTTAGAAGACTAGCTAGAAAACAAGCCAGAGAACTCTGTCAAAGTGTTTTAGCTGGTTGACTGACAAAAGTTCCCAGAGAGCGATCGCTAGCCTCCTGTAGTCATTCTTGTGAGCGTGATGGAAGGTGTTACCTTCTCAAATTGGCTACAGATGCCTTATTCTGACTGGGTGACTAAACTCAGATAGAACTAAGATGGAAAACACCTCCCGCATCTATGATGCCCTTGTAACTTTATTGGGTCAATCCAAGCAATGGGCTGATGTCAGGCATCTATATACCCTAGTGTGGATGGTAATTGGACTGATTCACTCAGGTAGCGTCAACCTGACAAAATGGACTATGTACATCCACTCACGGGCTGTGTTTGCCCAAAGCAAGCAACGTCGATTCAGCCGATGGTTGCATAATCCTCGGATTAATCCACAACGGTTATATAGTCCACTGATTCAGGTAGCCTTGAATATGTGGCAAGAGGAACTATTGTATATCAGCTTAGATACTTCCATGCTATGGAATCAGTATTGTCTGATTCGGGTGGCTGTGGTGTATCGAGGAAGAGCTGTACCAGTGGCGTGGCGAGTGCTAAAGCATTCTTCTAGCAGCGTGAAGATAGCCACTTACAAGGACTTGCTCAAAAGAGTGTCCCGATTGATGCCCAAGAGAGTTAAAGTAGTACTACTCGGAGATCGAGGATTTATCGATACTCAATTGATGAAATATGCCCGTCAACAGCTCTGTTGGAGTTATCGAATCCGAATCAAGAGCGATTTCTGGATTTGGCGGTCAGGTAAAGGCTGGTGTCAAGTCAAAGATTTTCACTTGGGACGAGGACAAGCCCTACTGCTGCAAAATGTTCGTATTCATAAAACTGAATTCTATGGTCTAGTTAATCTGGCTTTGGCTTGTGAACCTGTAAGTGGGGAACTTTGGTACATCGTCAGTAATGAAGCTACTACTCTTCAAACATTTCGTGAATATGGCTTGCGCTTCGACATTGAGGAGAGTTTTCTGGATGACAAATCCAATGGTTTTGAATTAGAAAGCTCGGAAATTCGTAATGCACCCGCTTTATCCCGATTGTGTTTGGTTTTAGCGATCGCTACGTTATATTTAACTGCTCAAGGAACTCAGGTAGTCGCTCAAGGAAAACGCCGTTTGGTTGACCCTCACTGGTTTCGAGGGAGCAGCTATCTTAAAATTGGTTGGGCATGGGTTAAAACTGCTCTAACGCAAGGTTGGGAGTTGTTTCAGACTCTCTTCTTAAATGGTCAAGGTGACCCACAACCAGCGATTGCCTCTCGCCAACAGCATAAGAGAAAGAAGTATCGTTTAGAGTTTACAGTAAGGTCGTTTGACTATGCCTGTTGAGTTTTGTCAGTCAACCAGGTGTTTTAGACCCTCTGTTAGATAGCAAGATATCTAAAGAAAAGAGCGGAAAAATAATTAAATTCAACAAACCTTAATTGGAGAATAAAGTAATGTTTAAAGAAGATGCAGAACTCGTCAGAAAATTAGCTAGAGAGCATTTGCACAGTGCTTTCGACCCCTTGCCAGATAACAAGTTAAATTTTTCAATCATTAAAGGGAAAAAACTAGAAGAAGTAACAGTGGGAGATGTTGCTTTGATGTTGAAGAAAGCGGGTCTTATTCCCACCTTAGATAGAGACAAAATTAATTTGTTATTAAATAATCAAACAATAATTCCCAAAAATCAAGGTATGAAAAATATTAGGGAATTATTTGAATCATTATCTTTGGGTGTTACTTTTAGCAATCGCTTTTTAGATATTTTTAGAAAAGAGACTATAGCGATTTCGATGCATATTGGATTGAAAAACTCTTTGACCCCAAAAGTTATCAGTATTAAGGGTAAGTTGAATAAAGATTGGTAAAAAATGATTAAAAATCAAGAACTAGCAGAAACAGCAATACGCGAGGAAAGAAAAACTATCGATTACAATACCGCAGAATTTCCAATAGAATATTTCACAGACCAGATAAACCAGCAACAAATAGATGATAATCTCAACTGGGATAAACCGAAACAATCATACTTTATCGAGTCATTAATGCTAGGCTTGCCCGTCTTTAATATCGTTTTTATCGATAAAGACAATAATGATGGCTATAGTGTAATAGATGATGTAGAGCAACTAATTGATGGCAAACAAAGACTTTTGAGCGCACTTAACTTTATCAACGGTAATTTGCGACTGTCCGACTTAAAAAAAATTGAGTCATTAAATGGCTTTAAGTTCAAAGATTTGCCATTATCCAGACAGAGAAGATTTAAAAGGATTACCGTTCGTGCGCTCGCGGTTAATCCCAAGTCCGATTTATCAGTTTTTGCAAGATATTAAATGTAGGAGAAATTATCAATGTCAAAAGATTATTTTACTGGTAGGCACGTACCCTCAGACGAAATAGCATCCGATCTAAAAACAGCTAATAATTGGGCTTTTTATATCTTAAATAAAGAAAGAGAAAGCGGAATTGAGACAAGAAATTTCTACAAGCTATTCATATATGCTAGGGATTTGCCAAAACTTTATGGTGTTCCTGAAGAAATACAACCAGAAGTAACAGAATCTATTCTGTCAGCTTTAAAAACTTTGGCTCAAATGTAAATTAAAGATGTTATTCCCTGGCATTTATTTCCCGTCGGGGAATCAGCATTCTTCTAATAGAAAAATATCATCAAGAATGAAGATGAATAGCGAAATACAACTAATTAAATTCAAACAAAGCTTTATTGAAGGTAAAAACCAAGAACCTAATATGTTTTACACAACCCAAAAAGAGATTGATAACCTAAAAAAGATTATTACTTCAATGAAATCTTTACATTCCAATTCAGAACACGATCTTTTTGCAGATATGTTGTTTGAAGCGGAATACTGTTTGAAGAGGTTGGAACTATCAGAAAATAAACATTAATTAGTTTATGGCTACTAATTTAGACTTAATCAAAAAGTCAATTAAGAAAACCAAAGCATACAAAGCTATTAATAAAAACCGAAAGTACTCCCATAACAGTTAACTTCCCGGAA
>CAYXWE010000216.1:0-6500 GCA_964468145.1 uncultured Pleurocapsa sp. | reverse complement strand
TGACTACGCATCGTGCTAACTTTACAGCATGATCTTTACGTTGCCTACTTATCTTGAGGTGCTTAATGGCATACCTTTTTCTAGCTTTGTGATAATTTTTTGATTGTGGTTTTGCTCCCTTAACGTACTTCTTAGATTTGCTTCTGTTCAATCTTTTGAGAGATTTCTCTCCTTTCCTGTAGAAGCGAGGGTTTTCTACCTGATTGCCCTTGTCATCTGTATAAAAATGGTTTAAGCCAACATCCAATCCAATCTCAGAATAACTAGGTTCAGTTTTTTCTCTGTTATCGACATCTACTAAAAACTGGCAGTAGTAGCCATCTGCACGTCTAACTATTCTGACTCTTTTGATTTGCTCGATCTCGTACCAATTCAAATCGCGAGTACCTTTTAGTTTGACCTGCCCAATATTATTTTTGTCGGTGAATGTTATTTTTTTTCTGTTGTCAGAAAGCTTCCAGCCACTAGTTTTATATTCAATGGAGCGAGAATGTTTCTTGAACTTTGGAAACCCTTTTTTTCCTGGTATCTTTTTTTTACAGTTGCTATAGAAGCGAGATATTGCAGACCAAGCTCGATCTGCACTACTTTGTCTTGCCATTGAGTTTAATTTCTGGGCAAAGGGAAATTCAGCAGCTAACACTTTGCAGTATGCAGATAGCTGGTATTTTCCTATTCCTTTATTGTCCATCCAATAGCGCAGTGCTTTATTGCGGATAAACTGACCAGTTCTAATGGCTTCGTCTATCGCTTTGAATTGAGCTTGTTTTCCGTATATCTTGGCTTCTAGGACTAACATTATTTTATGCTATCATTTAAGCGTAAAATATACAAGAAAGTGAATTTGACTGCTGCGGTCATCAGCCGAGTCGCGATTCATGAGGGGCTGGGGGCGGAACTATTTCCGCCCTTCAAATGCCCCGTCCAACGCCTAAAAGGACGTTGGCGCATCAAGACTCCCGCACTATCTGTAAACCAAAATATTAGATATTAATACGATTTGGGCGAAACTCGTGTATGGTATGGGAATTACTACCCTGGGGGTTATTGGCTACTTTGCTACAGGACAGGTTAGTAAAACTGCATTGATTCCTTGTATATTTGGCTTACCAGTTATTATCCTGGGAGTTATAGGCTGGTGGCGATCGCAGTATCTCAGAGCGACTTCGATTGCTGCAATAGTAATTGCTTGCTTGGCTTTTGGGGGTAGCGTTCGGGGTGTTATGGGCTTAGTGACATTAATCGTGGGAGGAGAAGTAACTAGACCCACTGCGGTAATCGTACAAGCCATCATGGCGATCGCGTCTATCGGCTATATTTTGTATGGTTTTGGCAATCGTTTTGGTAAAGGCGATCGCCATCAGTAAAGTTATTGAATCCCCTAATTAAACAAAGTGAACTATCGTAATCCCGCGCCCACTGTAGATATCATTATTGAACTAATCGATCGACCATCGCGACCAATTGTCTTGATAGAAAGACAAAATGAACCCTTTGGTTGGGCAATTCCAGGAGGATTTGTTGACTATGGAGAGTCAATAGAAACCGCAGCCATCCGAGAAGCGCGGGAAGAAGTCACCTTGGATGTACAGTTGCTAGAGCAATTTCATGTTTATTCCGATCCAGACCGAGACTATCGCCAGCATACCCTAGCGATAGTCTTTATTGCTACCGCTACAGGCGAGCCAAAGGCTGCTGATGATGCGAAAAATTTAGCTATATTCCAGCGGTGGGAAATCCCCAAAAACCTTTGCTTCGACCACGATCGCATTTTAGCGGATTATTGGCTATATCGGAACTATAATCGCCGACCGAGCATTTAAAATAATTTTTCAGATCGTATCTTAATCGAGTACTTCTAAAATAGCCTTGGCGGTGAGTTTGTTTTTGAACCAGATGAGACGGTTGGGTAAATCGGTAAACTTGACCCCCGCTTTATCAAGATTAAGTCTTTCAGAAACAGCCAGAATCAGATTATCGGTGTCGCCGTTACGCACCTGATAAAATTTCTTTTGTAAATACTGCGGTCGCCAGTAACCCACGATTTCTAGTAAAAATTCTCTACCGTCGGGATGTACCAAACGAAAGTCGGGAATCATTACGCTACCAGGGAGAGGAATTAAATCTACTTCTCGTTCGAGTCGCCATTGGGTTTTGGCTTTTGCCCAACTTTTGGCAAAAGAAGCTTCCAGCATACTATCGTAAGGTTTTCCTGGGGGATAGTGAGAAACCAAATCGCAGCGATCGCTGGTTAAAATGAATTTGCCCGTTCTAATATTGCCCGAATATTGGTCGCGGTTTTGTAGTTTGGCTTGCAGACTCCATTTGGTAACGTGCAGTAGGGCGGGAATCATTTTAGCGAGGGCTAAACCATAGCGGGTACTGGCTTTAAATAAACTGGCAGGGCCGTCCATCGTCAGGGTGAAACCCGTGTCTGCATCGCCTTCGATATACGCCATTAGTTGAAACAGTTTAATGTAGCGAAACAAGAGCTTGTATTCCCCAGGATCGTTACGGTGGGCATTAATTACCACATTACTAGCGCGATAAAATATTCCTTGGACTTGGGAAAGGTTATAGCGGTGGATTAAAGAATCGACTACAGGGGCTTCAAACTCCGTTAAGATGCGGTTTTCCTGTAAATCTGCATAGAGTCCTGTTTCAATTTCACTGCGGGATACGGAACGTTTGAGATCGTTAGAGAGGCTATGGGCGATCGCATCAATCGTACCGCTACGCTGGCGGGGTAAGGCGATGGTTTTAGCAGCCTCCGCGAATACTCGTTGTCGCAGTATGGGAGGTTCGATGGGGCTAACTATTTCAAAGGTAGAAAAGGTGTTACGGAGAATGTGAGCTAAACCCCGCTTGACTCGATAATCGGGGCTATCTCCTTCCAAGTCTAATAATCTCTTGTCTAACTCCCCCTGGGTTTTGCCCAGGCAATTTTGAAAACAATCAATAATTTCTGTGGCGATCGCCAGATTGCGGTTATCGATTCTTAACTTTTTGGGGACTAATGTTTCCCCGTTACGCTTATATATAAGTAGGTCGCTTTTTAGCATCAGAATTTAACTCGGCATATCAAAGGTGTATAAAATATGTATCAGCCATTAGAATGCAGACCCGATAGTTATTATGAATGGTATCAGCAAGGCAATCAATTGCGAGCAGAAGGATATTATCAAGAAGCATTGAGCAGCTACGAAAAAGCTTTAGATTATCATCCCCGCGATTATTGGACTTGGTATCGCAAAGGAGTGGTCTTAGAAGCATTGGGCGACTATCACGAGGCGATCGATAGCTATACCCAGGCGATCGCCATCGAACCGAAAAACTATTGGGCGTGGTACGAGCAAGGCTGTATTTATTTTACCGAGTTACAAGAATACGAGCGATCGATCGCCTGTTTTGCTAAAGCATTATCTGCTCAACCAAACGATTACTGGGCAACTTATCGTATTGCAGAAGCTTGGCGAAGACTGGGGGAATACAGCGAAGCAATATCTTATTACAATTTGGCTTTAGAATTGCGTCCTGGAGATTTTTGGTGCTTCTATCGTCGGGGAGAAGCCCAGCAACATTGGCATCAACTAAAACAGGCTTTAGATAGCTATAAAAAAGCCTTGGAGATCGAACCCGATGATTATTGGGCTTGGTATCAGCAAGGAAAAATCTTGCAGCAGTTAGATCGGTTTGATGAGGCGATCGATAGTTACGATCGCGCGCTCGACCTCAAACCTTATTTCGATCTTGCTTACTATCAACGGGGTTGTTGTTATACCCACCTAAATAATATTAACTGGGCAATTATGAGTTTGGAAAAGGCGATCGACTTAAATCCAGAACAGTATTTAGAATTGGCAGCTAATGAAGATATTTGGGAACTATATCGTCCCAAAACAGGCTTTCAGTTATTGTTGACTAACAAAACTAGAAAATATAACTTATAGCCTATTACCTGCTTTTTGTAAGGTCTATTTTTAAGATGTAAATTGCTATTTGACAAAAAGAGAGAGAGGTGGTGATATAGCCTCTCTTTTCCTTGTGTTTAATAAAAGCGGTTAAAAAATTGGGGTGTCTATGTACCCCTTTTCTTTTTTATTTACTCACTGCTATATTTGTTTTTGGGTACATTTTGGGTATATTTTGTTTTGTGGCTTCCGCCTTAGCGGGTGAAAGCCTCGCTAGGGCGGAAGCGCGCCAGCGATGCGGATAGCGAGACTCGAACTCGCAAGGCGTGAGCCACACGCCCCTCAAGCGTGCGTGTCTACCAATTCCACCATATCCGCGCATTTAATTGAAAAAGCCTTATTGGCACTATTTAATCTATCACAAATTTCCCAATCTTGTTTTTCTGTTTATTAGATTTATTCTGATTCCATAATTTCTCTAAATTTTTGGCGTTGTTGAGGAGTTAATATTTCTCTAGTAGCGAGCATACTTTCAAATCTTAATTCTCCAATTTCTTGGCGCAAATCTACTAGCTGTTGATTTTTGGCTCGAATTAAGTTTGCTGGTTTAGTACTGACCATTAGGTCTGATAGTTGCTGTTGTAGGATAACGAGGTTATTTCTTTTCTGGTACAGTTGCTTTTTGTATTTGTAGTGGATTATTTTAATTTGTTCTTGCTGTTCTGGAGTCAAATTTAATTGGTGAAGTACTTTCGATGCCCCTTCTTGTTTTGTTGAGAGTATAGAGGTATCTGCAATAGTAATTTTATCCGTGGAGTAATGACTATTATTGAAATTATCCGAGCTAAAAGTCGATAATTGAAATTCGGCGGGTGTAAGTTTAAAGAGGCTAGGAGAGTTCCCCCCTATCGATCCGTTGAAAGATGTCGATGTATAGCCGATCGCATTATTGAAAGCAGCCATGACGGGGGAGGTTAAGATAATTAGGAATGTAGCAGCAGTAACTAGTATTGAATAACGCCATCGCTTAATTAACATATTAAAATACTTGATATTTGCTAACAGAATAAAAAAACAGAATATACTATGGTTTAAAAATTAGATTATATGTGTCCGATCTGGCGCAGGCTGCCGATATGACGCGATCGCATCTATGGTGCAGCTACGGAAAGGGCTTGGGGCGATTCGGTAACAGTAGGTAATAGCCAGTAGGCTTCGTTTCCTTCGGTGGCAATATAATTGGTTTCATTGAGGGTATCGTGCCAACTGTTAACCATAAAATTTTCCAGATCGTGAGGTTCGATCGCCAGGCGAGGAGTCCTAACGCCAAAACTGACAGTGGTAAACAACATTCCTGTAGCCAGCAGCTTGGTTGGAACTCTTCTGGTGATTGCCATTGCATGAGGAATAGTCAGGCTATTAATATATCGTCGCTTGGGGGGGGTTCTCGGTTCGAGAGCATCCATGATTCTGTCTTCTAGATCCCCGCAGGCTGGAGAAGGATTGGGCTGATTGTGGCGGATAAAGCCCACAAAGTCGTTTTGGTTATCTCGACGTAGATTTGTCATAGTCTTACTGATGGTTATTTAGAAAGATATTCCTTGCTGTTCGAGAAACTTTTTAAATGAATTTCTGGCATGATACAGGCGAGATTTGACTGTTCCCACGGGTATCTCTAAAATTTCAGCTACCTGCTTTTGGGGTATGTCTTCTAAGTCGTGCAGTACTAAAACAGCGCGGTGATCGAAACTTAAATTATCTAATCCCCGTTGGACTAGATCTTGATAGTGTAAGTGCATCAGATCGGGAGTATCTTGGGCATTAGACAAGTCTTTGCCATAGTTTAGCCGATCTTTATCCCCATATTTTTCATTTAAGCTAGTTTTTTCTCTAGCTTTAGCTAATTTACGTCGTCGGTCTGTCGCTACATTCCAACTGATACGATATAGCCAGGTTGAAAAATATTTGGCTGTTTTTAGTTTAGGCAATCCTTTCCAAGCTCGCAAAAAAACTTCTTGTACCAAATCGTCGAGAGAAGACGAACCGCACAATTGGTAGAGGGTAGAGCGTACTCGCTGTTGATATCTTTGATATAGCAAGCGAAAACTATCGCGATCGCCTTGCTGACAAAGCAAAATTAATTCCCGATCTTCTGGCACTCTTGATTCTGATTTTGTTTCTACTGTACCAATTACTTCGCTGGCTAACATTTCGATCGTGTTTGTGGAAATATTGAGTTCTCTTTTTTAGACTGATAGTAGATAGTATCGGTTCAATTTTGTTAAATATTTCTAGAAAATTTTCTCAACAGCAATATGTCTTGTCAATTATGCGATCGCGATGTTAAACAGCTTACGGTTCATCATTTAGTCCCCCGACAAACAGTAAAACGCAAGCAGGCCGAATCTGGCCCAACTATTGATATTTGTTCTCCCTGTCACCGTCAGATTCATAATTTATACAGCAATTTGGAATTGGCTAAATATCTCAATACCCCAGACAAGTTGAAGTCAGAACCCAAAATGCAGAAGTTTTTGGGTTGGATTAGAAAACAAGACCCCCAAAAAAAAGTGCGCATCAAGCGCAAAG
>CAYXWE010000215.1:0-6560 GCA_964468145.1 uncultured Pleurocapsa sp. | reverse complement strand
GGATACAACGCTGCAAACTACCCCGAACATTCATTTGCTGCATATCAATTAATGGTATAAAATCCCAACCAGGACGTTTTCTAGCAGCAGCAGCAGGAAAAATGGCATCGAGATCGGCCGTAACAGTGAAAAAGACGCAAACTACATCTTCGGCGCGAAACTGATTGTGGGCTTCAATTTCATCTAATAGTTCGTTAACTGCATTTGTCATGGCGGAGGCTGTATTTTCTTCAACAGTAGTCGCACCTCGAATGCCTCTTACTTTCCACTCCACTGTATTTATTCCCTCTGTGTTGTTAATTTCTAATTATCTAAAATCGTCTGGGTCGATCGACTACCATTAGTAACAGATTATTTACCTAAGGTCGATACAACCACAAAGGTAAACCATTGGTAGCAATCTCAAATTGTAGAGAATCGATCGCCATTCCAATTCCTGTTTTAGTTTGACTGCGACCAGGAATGAAACGATTGATAAAAGGTTTGGGTTCTTCTATATCAAAGTATTCGGTTTTGTCGGGGTCTAATCCTGCTAACTCTGCTGCCCAACGACGGGCATCTTCTTCTGTCCCCAAACGATCTACCAAACCCAATTCTAATGCTTGTTCTCCCGTAAATACCCGACCATCTGCAAAGGATCTGACGACTTCCTCTTTCAAACCTCTACCTTTGGCTACTGTCGCCACAAATTGACCATAACTAACATCGATTAACTGCTGCAAGATTTTTTCTTCTTCGGCAGTGGTTTCGCGATCGAATGCCAAAATATCTTTGTAAGGGCCCGATTTAATAACTTTAAAGGATACGCCAACTCGATCTAAGAGACGTTCTAAGTTGTTTCCCCGCAAAATCACCCCAATACTACCCGTAATTGTACCTGGGTTAGAAACAATGTGCTTTGCTCCTACACCAATATACACGCCACCTGAAGCAGAAATATTACCAAAGCTAGCAACTACTTTTACGTCTTTATGCTCTTGTAGCCTTTGGAGGGCGGTAAAAATTTCGTGAGAATCCGCTACCGTACCCCCAGGAGAATCAATCCTGAGTAATAAAGCGGGAAATTTCTTCTCTTCAATGATTTTAAAAGCTTTTAGGACTTGCTTGCGAGTTTCTGAAGCGATCGCGCCAGTAATCTCAATTCGCGCAATTTGTTTTTTGTTTTTGTTAAACGGCCAGATCATTAAAAAAGAATCAACTATAAAGTTATTAGTTTATGCAGACAATTAACTATTCATTTTCCATCGTTCGTTGTCCATTGTCCATTATCCCTCACCTATAATTAATTTGCTCTCCAATTTTCTGGAGAAATGGCTGATATAATAGGAAGCTCGACAAGTGCATAACATAGCCGACACATCAGAATATAATCCATATATATAGGAGAATTTAGCAAGCAATGGCAAAGCGTATATCCGTAGTTTTAAATCAAAGCGTTAGCAAACTGGGCAATAATGGCGATTTAGTAGATGTTGCTCCTGGTTTTGCCCGCAATTACCTAATTCCTCAAGGTTTGGCTAGTTTGGCAACTAAAGGAATTGTCAAACAGGTTGAAATTAGAAGAGAAAAAGAAAGACAGTTAAAACTTGCCGAAAAACAAGCAGCAGAAAACAAAAAAGTAGCTTTCAAAACTATTGGCAAACTATCTATTCGCAAACAAGTGGGCGAAGAAAATGCTATCTTTGGTACGGTAACCACTCAAGAAATTGCCGATGTTATTAAAGAGCAAGCAGGTATTGAGGTAGATCGTCGAGGAATCGAAGTTCCTGATATCAGTACTACTGGCGACTACCAAGCTACAGTTAAATTGCACCCTGAAGTTGTTGCTACTGTAGATTTTCAAGTAATACCACTCTAAGGAAAAAGGAGCAAGGAGCAAGGAATAAGGAGAGTAATTTTACAGTTTTTTTGTTCCTTATTCCTCATCCCTTACTCACTGTCCACCAGGCTAGACCATAAGACTGTATTGGTTCGTTAAACTGGTGGCGATAGTAAACGCGAATTTTGTAGCGTCCTGTGGTGGGGATAGGGCAAAATATATGCTCGATGCTATCTTCAGGACTCGAAGAAGAACAAACATTTCTCATATTGCTATCTTCGTCAATCGGTATGAGATAAACATCAAGATTATTTAAACCGCGATCGCTAAAAGTTTCCCCTTCATCGTATTGTTGATTGCGATTGGAATCGTTAAGTTTGACTAAACGATCCCATGTGAGGGTTATCGCTGCATGACTCCCAGCTACTAAAGGCTGTTTTAGTTCGTATTCTCGATAATTATTGACCGATACTCGATTGTAATCCCAACCCATTCTATCAACAGGCTGGTTTTTTCGCGCTTTTCCAGCACCAAACTGTTGGTAAGCACGCCAAGCATTCAGATGGCCCGTACCCATCTGTATATCTAAAGCCACGCGGGGATTTTGATAGGCATCAGAATCAAACCAATTATGGTTCTTTTCTCCCAAGATAGTGCGCTCCATATCGAGCAACATCCCATCTCCCCCATCGGCAATTTTGTCAGCGGAATTAAGCAATACAGCCTTGACTACCTCGTGACGACGAGAATCAAGACTCCAGTTATTATTTCTGTCTTGGCGCAGCAAGCGATCGCCGTACTCTTGTAATAAAGCAACTACTCCCGTAATATGGGGTGCAGCAAAGCTTGTCCCGCTAACCTTCTCTATTTCGCCCTTTTGATTGTAGACCGATATTTGTCCCCCAGGAGCTAGCAAACTAATCGCTCGTCTAATTCCGTAATTTATTTCTTTTTTGATAAAACTCCGCCCGATTCCCACGGGCAAATCGCTTAAATTTGCAAAATCAACCTTGTTGAAGATTCCTTTTCTTTTAGTGGTGTAGGCAGTAGTGATACCGTTAAAATTATCCGTAGGGATCGGAATTCCTCCTTTACCCTGATTTCCTGCAACGACATACAGAACATCGTGTTCTTTTGCGGACCAATCAATACAAGAAGTAAGTAAAGCCTTACCATCTAACCGCGCATTGTCTCTCTCATCTCGCTCTAAAGACTCGCCGAAACTAAAGTTAATTGCTCTAATGTCACCGCTATTTTGTTGGGCAATATGTTGGCTTGCTAAACATTCAGTCGCCTGTCCTCCTTCGCTTAGAGAGCCTACTGCCGAAGCATAGAGCTTTGCCTGGGGAGCTACACCGCGTAAATACTTATTTTTAGCAATCATTACTTCTGCAACCATGCTGGCATGATCGTCTACATTTTTATCGGCGACGGGAGGGCGATCGCGATAAAATACTGCTTTAGGGGAAATTGCTCGAAGGGTATTAGCAGCCTTGTCTTTGCCTAACTTCACGGGACGACCTACTTCTACTTGACCGATGCCAATCTTACGACCCAACAAATTATAGGGCTTCTGGTGTAGGCGTATGGCGTTGATGCCCTTTTCTGCAATAGAATCGTTTAAAGCCAGTACGGGAGAAATTAAACTAGAAATCACTCCCAAATAAATTAATAATTTTAGTTTACTGCCCATATTGCATTGATTTTTTCGATATAATTTTGATAGAACAATTGCTACTAACAGACAATAAGCGACCTTCTAATCCTAGTTTGATGGCGGATATCCTCACTTGCGATAGTAATTACCGTAACAATTGTCAAAAAGAGTTGCCGAAACACCCTGTGTTAAGCTAAAAGTATGTCAGGTTTATCTGAAAACTTCAGGCGGTAGCAAACTCCAAAAGCACGGTCAAACAGAAAACCAGACCCTAATTTTATTCAACCAACATAGCATAATAGGCAAGATTGAGCGTATGACAAATCAAGTTGCGCATCCGATGATGAAATTGCAACGCAAGGTATCCTCCTTGGTAGAATCGAAAATCGTCCATCCAGGCGATCGTATTGGTAAAATTGCTCTTTTATTGGGCAATGACTGGTCTTATTGGAAAAATGAATTATTAGATTTTGATTTTTCTCCCAAAGATTCCATTCAAGAACTATTATCCGTAGAAGACTGGGACGAAGGCTAAAGAAAAAAGTGGGTATCTCATAACTAATAACAGCTAGCCTGACTATTCAAACTTTTCAACCTAGAGCAATTTTAAAGACAATTAGCCAGAGCCTCAGATAGTTCCTTTGCTGTTTGGTAACGATCTCGTGGTTCTGGTTGGCAAGCATTACTCAAAACTTTAGCTAAATTCGTTGGAAGATTGGGAATACTTTCGATATTAAACTCGTATCTATTGCTCTGGTAACGATAGTATTGCATTGGAGCTTCTGCGGTTAATAGAAAAATAATAGTCGTACCAATTCCGTAAATATCTGACTGAGGACATGGTTTTCCACGGTATTGTTCTGGCGCGCTATATCCCTCAACTCCAATGCGAGTTTCTAAAGCAGTGCCTAACTCTTTGACTGCACCAAAGTCAAGAAGCATCAAGCGATTATCAAGGTTACGCAACATTAAGTTAGCTGGCTTAATATCTCGATGTACTAGTGGCGGTTGTAGATTATGTAGGTATTCTACAACATCGCAAACTTGGATCATCCAACGAATTGTTCTTTCTGGATCTGTGGCACCTCTTTGATTGACAAATTGTTCGAGATTATGGCCGTGGATCAACTCCATTACAATATATTTGTGCTTATCCTCCACAAAAAAGTCATAATATTTGGGAATGCCTGGATGTTCTAGGGATTGGAGAATTCTGGCTTCTCTTTCAAATAATTCTCTGGCTTTGGCAATTCTTGCCATATCTGCGTTCATTTCTTTGAGAACTAACAGCATGGGTGCATTTTGAACTGTACGATTGCGATCCCAAGCTAAATAGGTAGTTCCCATCCCTCCTCTACCTAAAGTTCGTAGAATTTGATAAGAGCCAACAAAATGTTCTTCTTTGACTATCGGTTCTCCGCAGTGTCGGCAAAAAATACTACCATCTGGATTATCTGCATGATCGCAGACAGTATTATCGGTCTGAAGGATGTTTGTTTTTTCTAATTCTGGTTCGCTTTTTGCTAAATGGGATTCTAATTCAAACTTAAAGACAGGGCCATTTTCTGCCAATCTAATTAGATCGTCATGGTTAAGCTCGGTTTGAGTAACAAAAGTATTATTAACCAAAGTGCCATTAGTACCTCTGCTGACTAATTGCCATTTTTCTTGCTGAGGATCGGCTAAAGTAAGCTCTAAATGTTGTCGAGAAACTTGAAAGTAGCCGTGGAGAACGATGTCGTTATTCTGAGCGCGACCAATACGAATTACAGGTTGTTCGGTAAATTCCCACTGCTGTAGGGGTTGGTTTGTCTGCGGTTCTAAAAGCGTAAAAATGACCATATTGGACAGGTATCGATGAAATAAGCAGATAAAAAATTTATGGTCTTTAAAAATCAGGCTTTAACTTGATTCTAAGTAAAATAGCCGTGATATTATCGTGACCATTATATTCGTTGGCAAAATTTACCAGTTTGAACAAACCTTCTTGTAAATCCCTACCCGAACTCATTAGAGGTTCGAGATACTCTTGCCAATTTTCTTCTAAGAGATCGTTATCGCAAAGACCATCCGAACAAAGCAACAGCAAACAGTCTTCAGTAATTTCCATAAATTGAACGTCGGGTCTAACATAATTATTTTCTCGCGGGCCTAATGCTTGAGTCAATTGGTAAGCATCGGGTCTACCATAGGCAATGTCTGGTTCGATACCTCGATTAATTTCTCTTTGACCGACTTCGTGATCCAAAGTCAATTGCTCTAATCCTTGCTTCTTGGTCAAGCGATAAATACGACTATCCCCTACATGAGCGATCGCCAGTTTGGTATCTTGTAACAAAGCCATTACTAAAGTAGTCCCCATTCTGCCACTGCCAGAGCGAGAATTATTGAGATTGGTTTGATATAGAGCTTCATTA
Source organism: uncultured Pleurocapsa sp. (assembly GCA_964468145.1). GTDB lineage: Bacteria > Cyanobacteriota > Cyanobacteriia > Cyanobacteriales > Xenococcaceae > Waterburya. The sequence goes on along the minus strand of CAYXWE010000215.1, from coordinate 667 downwards.
GCTAACAAGACTCCCCGTTCGATAACTTCGTGACTTGGCAAATCTTGCTGCCATTGTTCTTGAAAATATTTTTGCAGGTTTTCAACTGCCATCGCGCTAGCCACTTCTCCCGCAGCGTGTCCTCCCATGCCATCGCAGACTAAATATAAACCACGAACGTCGATATTGTTTTCGGTGTTATTTTCGACTTTTTTAATAACGGTTTGAACTCCAAAAAAGTCTTCATTGTGATCTCTTTGAGAACCTATATCCGTACAGCTAGCATCGCTAACACTTCTCAACTGCATCGGAATCATGGCGGTAGCCTGTTCTTCAAAATCGCTACTATACATCATGTCATTTTCTTGCTCGTCAAAGAAACCTTGCTGTTGGGCGGTGTTTGCCGAATTTGGGTTAGATTCGATATTATCGGGTTTTGATTGAGGAATGTTCACGTCAGAATAGTTAGAATGAATGTCAAAGGATTCTATTTCGTCTTCACCGAGTCCAATATTGTGAAGCTCCAAGCGTAACTGTTCTATTTCTATAATCTCTTCTGAGATTACAAGATCTAGCAACTGGTTCAGACTGTCTAGCTTATCTAAATTCGATCGGGCAAAACAAAATTGCCAAGTTTTAGCTAAATCTTTTAAACTGGGAGGGTCGTCTAATCGATCCATGTATAACC
>CAYXWE010000214.1:0-6566 GCA_964468145.1 uncultured Pleurocapsa sp. | reverse complement strand
CCAACAGCGCGATTATACATGCCGAAACAAGTACTCCTAACGGAGACTTCGTAACGGCGTTTCCTCTCGCAAAGAACGCGCTGCATCGCTTTTTAAGAAAAAATAATAGGCAGCTTTTTAGTGTTGTCATTATCATTAGGCTGCCAATTGCTTTCTAAAAAATCTTGATGTTCTCCAGGAATATAGTGTAATTCTTTTGGGCTGCCCTGAATTTTAAGATTTCCTTTTTCCAGCATAATTACCCAGTCTGCACGCTCTATTACTTTAGGACGATGAGAAATCATAATTGTAGTTTTGCCCTGACGGTATTCTAGTAAGCGTTCTAAAACTTTAGTTTCGCTGACAGGATCTAAAGAACCAGTAGACTCATCTAAAATTAAGACGGGAGGGTTCTTAACTATAGATCTAGCGATCGCCAAACGTTGTTTTTGTCCCCCTGAAAGATTAGCCCCAAATTCCCCCAATACCGTTTGATATTGATCTGGTAGCTCGCTGATAAACTCGTGTGCCATAGCTACTTCGCAAGCTTCAACTACTTCATTTAAAGTAATGTCGGGGTAGCTCAAGCGGAAGTTTTCCATAATCGAGCGACTCCAAAACACTGGTTCTTGAGAAACTAAAATTACCTGCTGTCGCAGACTTTCTAGGACTATATCTCCTTGATTTAGCTTGCCGTAACGAATATTGCCCGACTTAGGAACATACAATCCTGATAGCAACTTCGCCAAAGTACTCTTGCCACAGCCAGAAGTACCGATCAAAGCAGTGGTTTTACCTCCTGCAATAGTTACTGAAAAGTTATCGAGCAATTTTACTCTACCTGCATGATGGAAATTGAGAGAGTCACAAGTAATATCTCGATCGCCAGCAATTTCTACCCAAGATTTTTGACTATCTTTCGTATCTTCTAGATCTTCTGTTGGTGCATCGATTACTTCATTTAAACGCTGAATAATTACCTGTGCGACGATGAATTCATCTACTAAACTAATAATCGAACTGAGAAAACCGAGGAAATTACTGCTCATGCCGTTATATGCCAGCAATTGACCGATACTCAAAGTTCCCCCAATTACCATGTAGCTAGCCAGCCACAGTATTCCAATCGAAATAAAAGTTGAAAAAAACTGAGTTACCGAACCTGTATAAAGGTCTAACTTCATCATGTCCCAACTTATATTGGCCAAGCGTCCATAGCTGGCTTGATATTCTTGCCAGGCTTGATTTGTTGCTTGAGTCGTTTTGAGAACTTCTACACTGCGAAAAGTCTCGACTAAAAAGCCTTGGTGTTCTGTACCCAAAACAATTTGCTGACGGGTTTTACGACGCAAAGCGGGAAGAAAAATTAAACTTATTGCCGTCATAACTACAAAAGAAGCAATAGATGCTAAAGTTAGTTGCCAGCTATAAAAAATCATTACTGCCAGAGAAATTAGGGCAATAAAAAACTGACTTGGTATACCCAAAACGATCTGTGAAACAATAGCATTAATCGTTTTAACGTCTGCAATGCGACTAACTACTTCCCCACTCCTTCTACCTTCAAAATAGTCCAGGGGAAAATGTAGCAGCTTTCTACCATAGTCAAATATCAGTCCTAATTGTAGCCTTTGACTAAAATGACCGATCAAAAACGACTGTATCCAGCCAATTACCGTACTGATAAAAGACATCGCTATAACTGCGATCGCGACTGTCGTTAGAAGTTGGGTATCACCTCTAATCAACACATCATCGGTTAAAATCTGCATCATAATCGGTGAAGCTAGAGATAGCAAACCAATCCCAAAATTAATGGCGATCGCCTGTAGAAGTAGAAAGCGATAGGGATATACTCTGACAATAAACCGCCAAAATCCATTGATATCGTCGTTTTCTAACTGATAGAATCTAGCATCGTCAGGCAGTAATAGTAGCATTACTCCATTACTCCACCCCTTGCTTAACTCTTGCTTGGTTAAATAGCGAATTCCTACTGCAGGATCGGCAATAACAAACTTCTTACCTTTCTTGCCATACAAAACTACCCAGTGATAGCCCTTCCAGTGAATGATTGCAGGGAGTGGCAAGGATTCAATGTTGCCAAATATTTCTTCGTTGGCTTTAACCTGACGACAGTTGAAGCCCAGTGCCTCTGCACCACGTCTCAAACCTAATAAGGTAGTTCCTCTTGCTCCCGTACCGACTGCACTTCTGACTCGACTAACAGCAAAAGTACGTCCATAATGCTTTGCTATGGTAGAGATGGCTGCTGCTCCACAGTCTTCTTCACTATGCTGCACTACACATTTATATTTCATATATATGATACTAAAAATTAATTATCAGGAATTATTATTCTTGTTATTTTGTCATAGTTACAAACAAATTATTGCTACCAAAATAGTGACGTTGCTAAATGTGTATAGATAATACTCTACTTTCCCTATTCATTCGCAAATCATAATTTATTGAAAACTAAAAGCTAATGTCTAATGTGGGCGACGGGGCATATAAACTACGGATTTTACATCCGTAGTTTATATGCCCCTTGTCAACAGCGTGAAGCGTCGACTCGTAAATTCACGGCGGTGCGCCTTTAAAAAGCTAATAGCTATGAATGGTATTGTTATTTACCTCATCACTTAGATTGGCAACACCAAAATAATACCTGATTCTATTGCTAAAATCAAAGTAGCATTTTACAAATTTGACTATTCATTGAACATTAAACATTAAACATTGAACACCTTGGTTTAAAGCCCACGAACAAATCATTAATAAATGCTAAATTATAAATGTAGTAACCGCTCAAAAAAGACTGTATCCAATCAATTGCCGTACCGATAGAAGCCATCCCAGTTATGAGAATCGCGACTAGAGTTATCAGTTTGGTATCACCTCCAATCGACACCTCATCGCTTAAAATATGCATCACAATCGGTGAGGCTAGAGACAGAAAACTTATGTCAAACCTATGTTAAAAATTATGGCGATCGCTTTTAACTTGTATTATTTTAATTCTTTGAATAAACCATAGCGGTTATTTGTTATTAGTCATTTGTTATTAGTCATTTGGTCAAAAACTACAGTTTCTCATTTCTACTTCTACCTAATAATTTGTCCCTCAATCTGAGAATGCGATCGCGATATTTGGCTGCTTCTTCAAATTCTAGGTTTTTGGCTGCTTCTTTCATTTTTGCTTCTAGCTGTTCGATCAAGGCGGGGACTTTTTCTAGGGGTAGTTCGTCAGATTTTTCATAGATTTCTTCTAGCTGTTCGGAATTGAGACGGCGAGATATATCTAAAAAAGCCAGAATGGAATTTTCTTCGTTTTTAATAATTGGTTTGGGAATAATATTATGGCGTTTGTTATAGGCTATTTGAATATTACGTCTGCGTTCGGTTTCTTCGATCGCCCTAGCCATACTTTTGGTCAAATTATCGGCATATAAGATCGCTTGTCCTTCGATATGTCTTGCAGCCCTACCAATGGTTTGAATAATCGAACTTTCCGATCGCAAGAATCCTTCTTTATCTGCATCGAGAATGGCGACTAAGGATACTTCGGGTAAATCTAAACCTTCCCGCAGTAGGTTGACTCCAATTAAAACATCGAATTCTCCTTTTCTGAGAGACTGCAAAATTTCAATCCGTTCGATGGATTTAATCTCTGAATGTAAATACTGCACTTTAACATCTCTTTCGGCAAAATATTCGCTGAGATCTTCTGCCATCTTTTTAGTTAGGGTGGTAATTAAAACTCTTTCCCCTTTAGTAACTCGTTCGTGAATTTCCCCTAACAAATCATCTACTTGCCCCTCGGTGGGGCGGACTAAGATTTCAGGATCGATTACTCCTGTGGGGCGAATGATTTGCTGGGCTACTCGATCTTCTGATTGTTCTAATTCCCATTTAGCAGGGGTAGCCGAAACAAACACGCATTGATTAACCTTCTGCCAAAATTCATCCGCTTTGAGGGGACGATTATCCGCAGCCGAAGGCAAGCGAAACCCATGTTCGATTAGGGTTGTTTTGCGGGCGCGATCGCCATTATACATCCCCCGCAGTTGGGGTACGGTAACGTGAGATTCATCAATTACTAATAACCAATCATCGGGGAAATAATCTACCAAACATTCTGGAGGATCGCCTGGGTTTTTTCCTGCTAGATGGCGCGAATAGTTTTCTACCCCATTGCAATAGCCTACTTCTTGTAGGAGTTCGAGATCGTAGCGACAGCGTTGTTCTAGTCTTTGGGCTTCTAATAGTTTATCTTGATTCTCTAATTCAATTAAACGAGCTTCTAATTCTTGTCTGATATTTAAACAAGCAGCTTCCAATCTTTCTTGGGGAGTAACAAAGTGACGGGCGGGATAAATACTAATGCTGTTAAGACTTTGTAAGATTTCTCCCGTAACGGGATCGACATAGCGCAAAGCCTCGATCTCATCGCCAAAAAACTCGATCCGAATTACTCGATCTTCATAGGCGGGAACAATTTCTAGCACATCCCCTTTGACTCGAAACCTACCCCTTTCTAGTTCGATGTCGTTACGAGAATACTGTACTGTAACCAAATCTCGCAGTAATTCCCGTTGATTTACTTCCATACCCAATTTTAATGGTACGGCAGCCTTGAGATATTCTGCTGGCATCCCCAAACCATAAATGCAGCTAATGGAGGCTACTACTATGACATCCTTACGTTCAAAAAGCGATCGCGTCGCCGAGTGACGCAACATATCAATCTCATCATTAATCGAAGCGGTTTTTTCGATATAGGTATCGCTGACGGGAATATAAGCCTCTGGCTGATAATAATCGTAATAACTAACAAAATACTCCACTGCATTGTTGGGGAAAAACTGACGCAATTCGTTACACAACTGGGCTGCCAGGGTTTTGTTGTGCGCCAATACTAAAGTCGGCTTTTGCACGTTAGTAATCACATTAGCGATCGAAAATGTTTTCCCCGTACCCGTTGCACCCAATAAAGTCTGAAAGCGGTTGTGTGACTGGAGCGATTCTGTTAATTGAGCGATCGCGCTGGGCTGATCTCCCTGGGGTTCAAAAGGCGACTGTAAATCAAACAAGCTCATTTAATATAGGTCTTTTAATAATCTAAACTTTTAAAATAGCGCAAATTGTTAAACGATCTCTATAAAAAATCTAATGTCAAGCCTGGGAAACGAACAGTAACATATTGACGCTCCCACGGCTAAAAGCGCGTGGGATTCCTGGTTCACAGACAAAACTTACCCAAGCAGGTTTGCACCAACTTAGATAGAGGCTTTGTCTCCCCAGGCTGACACCGCACGCCCTGCGGTGTTTAGTCCCAATGAGAGAATATTTCTGGCTGCGTTCTCATCACGATCTAGAACACAGCCACACTTACACTTATGAGTCCTCGTACTGAGACTTTTCTTTACTTCTGCTCCACAATTAGAGCATTTTATAGAAGTGTATTGTGGCGGGACAGCAACAGTTATCTTGCCAAATTTATACCCGAAATATTCAACCCATTCTCTGAACTGATACCAACCAGCATCAGTTATTGATTTCGCTAGATTATGGTTTTTAACCATGTTCGCAATTCTCAAGTCTTCATAGGCGACTACATCGTTAGATGTGACTACGCATCGTGCTAACTTTACAGCATGATCTTTACGTTGCCTACTTATCTTAAGGTGCGCTACCGCATATCTTTTTCTAGCTTTGTGATAGTTCTTTGATTGTGGTTTTGCTCCTTTGACGTACTTTTTAAACTTACTTCTATTTAATCTTCTGAGAGCCTTCTCTCCTTTTCTGTAGAAGCGAGGGTTTTCTATTTGATTACCCTTGTCATCTGTATAAAAATAGTTCAACCCAACATCCAAACCAATCTCAGAATAAGTCGGTTCGGTTCTTTCTCTGTTATCAACATCAACTAAAAATTGGCAATAATATCCATCTGCACGTCTAACTATTCTGACTCTTTTAATTTGCTTGATATCGTACCAATTCAAATCGCGAGTACCTTTTAGTTTGACTTGCCCGATGTTATTTTTGTCAGTGAATGTTATTTTCTTTCTGTTATCAGAAAGCTTCCATCCAGTAGTTTTGTATTCGATGGAACGAGAATGTTTCTTGAACTTTGGGTAGCCTTTTTTTCCAGGTATCTTTTTTTTACAGTTGCTATAGAAACGAGATATCGCAGCCCAAGCTCTGTCTGCACTACTTTGCCTTGCCATTGAGTTCAATTTTTGAGCAAAAGGAAATTCAGCAGCTAATATCTTACAGTATGCTGATAACTCATATTTTCCTATACCTTTGTTGTCCATCCAATAGCGCAGTGCTTTATTTCTGACAAATTGACCAGTTCTAATGGCTTCATCTATCGCTTTGAATTGAGCTTGTTTTCCGTATATCTTGGCTTCTAGAACTAACATCTTGTTATGCTAGCATAATAGCGTAATATTTTTTATAAATATATATTAACAACTGGGGCTAAAGCCCCCGAATCGCAATTCATCCAACGGCTAAAAGCCTGTTGGCTTTCTTGCTCTCGTACTATAGTCATTCTAAATAGAAAACAGATGAATAAT
>CAYXWE010000213.1:0-6569 GCA_964468145.1 uncultured Pleurocapsa sp. | reverse complement strand
TTTTCTTGTTTTTACGAGGTTCAAATGGTAAACGACCCCGTTTAGAATCTGATGGCATGAATTTATCTAAAAGTTTTTAGTTTTTAGTCTTTAGTTTTGAAAGATACTAGTAGTCTAAAACAATTAGGTTAGAGACTATAAGGATCTACTGTGTCTACGATTGACTGGACTGCAAGAGGTCTATTCAATCGTTACTAATGACTAATGACTAATGACTAATGCGAATAATTAACGACGAATGCCGAGACGGGCAATCAGTTTTTGATAACGTTCGTAGTCTTCTCTTTGGATGTAAGCCAAAAGACCTTTACGACGACCGATCATTTTGAGCAAACCGCGACGGGAAGAGTGATCTTTTTTGTTAGCTTTGAGGTGAGCAGTTAACTTATTAATTCTTTCAGTTAAAACAGCAATTTGTAGATCCGCCGAACCTGTATCGGTTTCGTGAATCTGATATTCGCTCATTAATTCTTGTTTGCGCTGTTGGGTCAGTGTCATGTTGGTTTAATCTAGATTGTCTCGATATTATTTAAACTGCAAACTATTATAGTACCATCGATTTTTGAAATCATTCATCCCGATAAAAACTGACAGTAGAATTACCATCATCGATAGTGAAGTTTGGGCTTGGTTGAGTTAATGTACTGTTAACAATGACAGTTTTCGATCTGTAATAATAAGCAAGCTCCAATTTAAAAATTTACTTATTTATAAAGTGAAATCATCTCCCGATACTAATCTTCCTTCTACTGGTTCTAGTTCTCCTATTCAAGCTTCGGGCTTGGGTACGTTTGGTGGTGTTTTTACTCCTTCGATCTTAACAATCCTGGGGGTAATTATGTACTTGCGTTTTGGCTGGGTAGTCGGTAACGCAGGATTAATCGGCACATTGATAATTGTGACTATTTCCACTTCGATTACCTTTCTCACTGCTTTATCGGTGTGTGCGATCGCCACAGACAAAGTAGTCAGGGTTGGTGGTGCGTACTATATGATTAGTCGCTCTTTAGGAATAGAAACAGGAGGGGCGGTAGGTATTTCGCTTTATTTTGCCCAAGCAGTATCGGTAGCACTCTACACGATTGGCTTTGCCGAAAGTTTAGTCAGAGCCAAAATAGACCTGTTTGGCATGAGTATTAATTTTCAAAATTTTGGTTGGAATCAAACTTATGTAGCCTTGATTATTACTATTTTAGTAGGAATTTTGGCTATTACCTCGGCAGAGCTAGCGATCAAAGCTCAATACTTTATTATGGCTGCGATCGCCATATCCCTACTGATGTTTGCTTTCGGTAGTCCTTTACCTGGAGTCGAGCCACAGATGCTTTCTGCACCGCCTGAAACTGCTCTACCCTTTTGGACGGTGTTTGCTGTATTTTTTCCTGCGGTAACGGGAATTATGGCGGGGGTCAATATGTCGGGAGATCTCAAAGATCCTGTAAAATCTTTGCCTACAGGCACTTTAGCAGCAGTAGGTACGGGTTACGTTATCTATATGTTGTTGCCTATATTCCTGGCGATACGGGCTGATTCTGCTAACTTGATAAATCCAGATGTCTTTGTGATGCAAGAAACTGCTGTCAAAGGCTTTGGCTTTACTATGTTATTGGGAGTTTGGGGCGCAACTCTTAGTAGTGCGATTGGTAGCATTTTGGGCGCACCACGGGTATTACAGGCATTAGCTAGGGATGGGGTATTGCCTCCTTTATTCAACTTTCTGGGTAAGGGACACGGTAAAGATGACGAACCCCGCAATGGTACTTGGGTTAGTTTAGGAATTGCGATCGCAGCAGTATGCGTTGGCGATCTCAATCTAATCGCGCCGATTCTATCGATGTTCTTTTTAACTACCTATTTGGTATTAAATGTTTCTGCTGCGATCGAAGGTTTTTTACAGAGTCCTTCTTTCCGCCCTAGTTTTCGCGTCCATTGGTCGCTATCGCTTCTAGGTGCAATTGGCTGTTTGGGAGTGATGTTTTTGATCGATGCAGTTGCTACGGTATTTGCAGCAGTAATCGTTTCGGGAATTTATATCTGGCTACAGCGGAGGGAATTGGAAACCACCTGGGGTGATGTCCGTCGTGGAATGTGGATGGCATTGATTAGTAAAGGTATCTATCAGGTAGAAGAACAAGACGATACTAAAAATTGGCGACCTCATATTTTAGTTTTATCGGGCGCACCCCAAAAACGTTGGTCTTTAATTGAATTGGCTGATGGTTTCAGTCACAATCGCAGTTTGATGACAGTTTCCAGCGTTTTACCTAGTGGCTCTCGCGATCCCAAACAACAGATCCACTTAGAGAAAACTATCCGCGACTACTTACAAAAAAGAAACGTTAGAGCTTTAGTCAGGGTTGTCACCGCCGACGATCCTTTTGATGGTGCGGTGCGTTTGGTAGAAACTTATGGTATTGGGCCATTAATCCCCAATACTATCTTAATGGGCGATAGCGAACAAGCCGATCGCCGAGAAAGCTTTTGTAATGCGATCGCGGAAATTCACGCCAGCGAAAGAAATTTGGTTATTTTTCATGAAAATCGCTCGTCGAGCTTTGGTTTTCGTCGTACTATCGATGTCTGGTGGGGAGGGATGCAATCCAACGGTAGTTTGATGCTGCTGTTGGCTTATTTATTGCGTACGGATATCAACTGGCGCAATGCAAAAATTTATCTTAAGTTAGTAGTCCCCAACTTAGCAGCAGCAGCAGCAGCTAAAGATAATTTAAACGATTTAAGTAAAAAGCTACGAATTGACGTTATTCCTAAGGTAATCGTTGCCGAAGATCGTTCTTTTGATGAAATACTCCAACAATCTTCTCGTAACTCCGATTTAGTGTTTTTGGGCATGGCAAAACCATCAGAAAACTTTACCGAATATTACGAGAAACTACAGTCGCGGGTGGCGAATTTACCTTCTACCGTGTTTGTTTTAGCTGCTCCCGAATTTGCCATCGGCGATGTGTTAACAGAGTAAGAACAAAAAAACAAAGGCGTTGCTGAAAGAACGAATAATAAAAGACAATTAAAATTGAGAGATTAATTATAATCGTTAACTATCAGAAGTAACGGTTCTTTGAGAATCGAGGTATTGACGCAAACGAAATAGGCTAAAGGTTTGTCCGAGATTGAGAGGTAAAACAGAAATACCTTCCAAGCGAGACTGCAACCAGCCATCACCCCAGAGCCATTCGTGATAACCATCGATACCTTTACTGAGTAGTAAACGCAGACAGCGATCTTCGACTACTTCTACTTGATGTTCTATTTCTACCAGTCCCAAAGAACTAACAAAAGTATCTCCTATATGGAGTGTCCCCGATAACGAAGCAAAATCTTGCGGCCACATCCACTGTTTCAGGCGATCGCTTTCAATTAAACTATCTCTAATAGCCTGTTCGGACGCGCTAACTTCAATGCGGAGGTTGCTCTGCTGAAAACTGCCTAACATATATGTTTAGTAGTATTTGATAGATAAGAGTAGATTGATTTTTATTTTATTGATGTTAGCAAAAAATAACATATCGATGGCACGCCCTAAATTTTGGCAATTATTTTAAAATGAAATAAAAAAGATCGTGCTAAAACAACAGACAGAATCAGTTGGTCTTGCTGCTGGTACTTTACGGCAGGTGCATCATATTGCCTTCAACGTCAAAGATATGGCAGCATCGCGACATTTTTATGGCAAGGTATTGGGTTTGCACGAATTAGAAGGAGAAGAAGTACCTTCTACTTTGATTAAATTAAAAGCTGCGGGCAAAGTTACCAATTTCCGAACTCCCGACGGTACGATCGTCGATCTGTTTGCCGAACCAGAATTATCGCCTCCCGATCGAGATCCCCATAAACAGTTCACTCGCGCCAATCATTTAGCTTTTGATATTGCGCCTGAGTTATTTGACGATGCAGTAGAAATTATTAAACAAAATAAAATCGCGATCGCGTCTGATATAGTAACTCGTCCTACGGGAAGAGGCTTTTATTTCTTCGATCCAGATGGTTTTATAATCGAAATTCGCTGCGATCCTTTACCCTAATCGATAATATACTTTGTATCTATTTTTACCTTATCCTCATCACTATGACTAAAACTACCTTAATGGGTTTAACTGCAGATCGCTTTCGCCATCCTCTAGACTTAGAAGCGACTAATACCCTCAAGCAACTACCAGGCATCGATATTGCTATTCGTAGCGTTTTAGGTTCGGTAGCAGAGCAGTTTTTCTATCTTAACAATATCGCTTCGAGTGTCTTAGTCAGCGAAAAGCAGTTACCCCATCTCCATAAATTATTAATTGAAGCCTGCCAAATCCTCGATTTAGAGCCACCCCAGCTATACGTCCAGCAAAATCCTACTCCCAATGCCTATACTTTTGCTATGCGGGGAGAAAAGCCATTTGTGGTGCTGCATACCTCCTTAATCGAAATGCTGACCCCCGAAGAAATTCAGGCGGTAATTGCCCACGAGTTAGGTCATCTTAAATGCGAACATGGAGTCTATCTAACGATGGCAAATGTTTTAGTCTTAGCAGCCAACTTATTACCAGCCTGGGGGACAGTTCTAGCTCAATCATTACAAGAGCGAATGCTGCAATGGGTGCGTTGTGCCGAGTTTAGTTGCGATCGCGCTGCTTTATTAGCCATTCAAGATCCTAGAGTCGTCATGTCAGTATTGATGAAGTTGGCTGGTGGTTCGCCAACCCTCGCACCCCTATTAAATTTAGATGCCTTCATCGACCAAGCCAAAGCTTATGACTCTATTGGTTCGGATACTATGGGAGAAATGTTACAGGCTGCCCAAACTGCTCAGTTAACCCATCCTGTACCCGTGATAAGAGCTAGAGAAATAGCCCGCTGGGCGAGTTCGTCACAATATCAAGCAATAGTCGATAAGCAGCAGCTACAGCAGGGTAGTAAGTTGGGCTGGAGCAATTGGTAAACGAGGGAAGCTCTTTAAGCCATAAGCAATTTAATAATTTCTCCAGCAGTGCGATCGCAAACCCCCTCTGTTCCTAAAAGCGATCGCATTTGCTCGTAGCCTTGAATTACTTGTTGTCTGGAGCTATCGTTAGATAACAGTTCTATTGCTTCTGTCGCGATATTCTGGGCGGTTACTTCTTCTTGCTTTAGTTCGGGAACTATTTCCCGCTCAACAATTAAGTTGGGAGGAGACATCAAGGGAATATCCAGATGTAAAATTTGTCTGGCAATCCAGGCGGTAAAAGGATGGACTCGATAAATAACTACCTGGGGAATGTTAAGCAAAGCCAATTCTAAATTAACCGTCCCCGATTTGGCGATCGCCAAATCCGCCGATGCGATCGCTTCTAAAACTTTACCCTCGATAATGGTTGCGGGTAATTGATATTCTTCGATCGCCGATACAATAGCAGAATAATAATTAGACAGGGATACAGGAATTAAAAATTTCACCTCTGGCAGTCGAGCGTGAATTAATTTTGCAGCTTCACACATTACTGGCAGCAGATATTTAATTTCTTGTTTGCGCGAAGCAGGTAACAGGGTAACAATCTGACTTTGAGGATCTAAATCTAAACTCAATCTAGCTCTATGGCGATCTGGTGCGGATTTGATTCTATCCAATAAAGGATGACCAACCCAAGTAACATCAATACCCTTATTAGCAAAATATTTAGCTTCGGCGGGGAAAATAGCCAATAACTTATCTACTACCCGCAAAATTTTGGGAACGTTATTTAACATTGGTACTGCCCAATCTTGAGGAGCAATATAATAAACAACGGGTATGTGAGGAAAATTCTTCTTAACGTAGCTAGCTAAAGATAAATTAGGTGCGGGATAATCAATAATCACCAACACATCGGGGGGATGTTCCTTAAGATATTTTTTAGCCAGATTTTGAATTTTAATCGTGGGCAGCACGAAGGGAATACCTTCAACAAATCCCATCGAACCGATAGCAGCGGTATTAGCTATAATATTTGCCCCCGTCTCGATCGCGCGATCGCCACCCAAACCAGCAATCTCTAGAGCAATCTGGCGATTTTTGGCAACTCGATACAAAGATTCAATCAACATTGCTCCCTGTAAATCTCCAGAAACCTCACCCGTACTAATAAATATTTTCACAGTCAATTGTTGAGTGGATATGATTGAATTTTCTACATTTTAATAGGATCGATAATTAACTTATGAGCGATCGCCGATCTAATACTAATACCGAATTAGCCAAAGAGCGCAATCGTGCTGCTGCCGAACGTACCCTAATGGCTTGGATACGAACTTGTCTGGCTTTGATTAGTTTTGGCTTTGGGGTGGATCGCATCGTTACCGCACTGCAAAAATCGTCAGTATACGAATATATTGACGATCCTCTCCATCTCACGAGAATCCTCGGTCTTGCTTTTATCGGTATTGGTACGAGTGCCATTCTTTTGGCTGCCTTAGAACATCGCCGAGAATTACACCACATCCAGCACGAAGATTATAGATATCGTCCCCGTTCGTCTCTAGCCTTCACCGTCGCTATTTCCATCTCTATTACGGGACTATTTGCTTTTCTTGGTATTTTGATCAAATCTTAC
>CAYXWE010000212.1:0-6610 GCA_964468145.1 uncultured Pleurocapsa sp. | reverse complement strand
AAAGTTATATTATTCTACTAATTTTTTATCCAACGTTTTTGTTCGCAATGCTAATTGTTAATATGTCAACATGTCTTCCTACTCAAATAATAAATATAGTTTTTTTGAAATGGAAATTGCAGAAAACACAAAATTTGTGTTTTTCAATCTTGCCTGACTGAGATTATAAATCGTACAGCCAAAGATGTATTCCGCTAAAAAATGCAATCCTACTTACAACAGATGAAGTTTGGCGAAGCAATTGTTTAGTGTCTTAACAACGAAGAAAAATAATTTAAGTACTAAATAATGAGCAGCAAATTAAATTCAAATTTAGCAAAACTTCTATTTGGCGCGATTCTGATTGGATTACCTGTTTCCGCTACCGTAGAAGTCAAGGCAGATGACCACGGAGATATGCCTCATGGAGAGATGGAAATGAAAGAAGGTAGTGAAGCGAAACCAGAATCGGGGACTTATGACAGCATAGACGGCGGTGCTGATGGCGAACCTGTAGTTATTCTTCCCGAAACCGAAGGTGAAATCGAGATCATCCTCAAAAACGAAACTAACGCCGCGATCGATTATCAAGCGATCGGTTTTACTGAAAACCAAACTCTAGAAGGTGGAGAAGATCACACTCTTAGAGGTTTACCCGTACCCGTTGTAATTCGCGCAGCACGTCAGGATGATGGTTTTGTAACTACCGAACCAATGGTAAATGAAGATGGTATCTTAGAAGTCACTCTCGATGAAGCCAGCGAGCGTAACTTGGGTGTAATCCGAATTGAAGAGGATGGCGGAGTTTACATCAATCAGGAAGGTGATGATTTTGGCATGAATACAGATGAAGATATGTCTAACAAGTAAACGGACAATCTCAAAAAGAAGGTAGCGTTCATGTCTATCAATCCATTGTAATTTGCTCCTACAGAGCGATCGCACCTTGCCGTGTAGGGCGATTGCTGTCTTGATTCAGTCGCTTATGGGGGAAACCCCCACCGCGAGAGTGGAACAAGGCGAGGAGACCTCGCCGTTTCCTCTCGCAAAGACCGCGCTGAATCGCTTCTTTGTTATTAGTTAAAAAAATTTATGAAACGTCCTAGTAATTTGATTATTGCCTTTGTGCTGGCGATCGCTGGTGCTTTTTTACTGTTCGCTGTAGGTAGAATGACAGTCTGGTTTCTTTCTCCACCTGCGACTGAAGTAGAGATTGAGCCAGATTATGAATCGCGTAAACTCAACGACAGTCTTGTTTTATATTCTTAGTTAGCTATAGATCTGACTAAAACCACAAAATTTTTGGTTTTGTTGTTATTACTACAGTCGGATCTACCAGGCGATCGATTGCCAAAAATATAGAGCCAATAGAATCATAGATCCAAGATATACTAGAGCGGGATGTCAAAGGCGGTCGCTTTAAGCGAATATAGCTAGGTTTATTACTACGATACATAAATGACTACCGCTACAAAACCCTTTGCTAACCGCC
The DNA here is from genome assembly GCA_964468145.1 of uncultured Pleurocapsa sp. GTDB lineage: Bacteria > Cyanobacteriota > Cyanobacteriia > Cyanobacteriales > Xenococcaceae > Waterburya. The sequence continues at coordinate 5,139 of CAYXWE010000212.1, read as the reverse complement.
TAGCTGTGGTGTTTGACTTCGATGAAACTCTTGCTCCCGATACCTTTGCTCTTTTGTTAAAAGATTTAGACTTAGATGTCGATTGCTTCAAGCAAGAAAAAGTAAAACCTCTGACCGATAATGGTTGGGATAAATATATTGCGAGGGCTTATTGCCTGGTGGAAGAATCAAAAAGACGAGAATATGAAGACAAAATTACCAAAGAACGATTAGCCAGAATTGGTCGAGAACTCAAACCCTATCCAGGCGTGCCAGAAATGTTCGATCGCCTGCGTCGGTGCGCTACAGATCTTATTTCTGACGTGAAAGTTGAGTTTTATCTTATTACTGGTGGCTTTATTGAAATGGCTAGCAACACCTCCATTGCCAGTAACTTCAAAGCAATGTGGGGTAGTCAGTTTCACTACGGAAAAGACGACGAGATAAAATTTATCAAGCAGCAGATGACTAACACCGAAAAAACCAGCTATCTCTATTATCTAGCAAAAGGGATGGATGGGGAAAAGGAAAAAGATTTGATGTATGCCTTTGATAGCGTTGATAAAGAACAATTACGAATTCCTTTGACTCAAATAATTTACGTCGGCGATGGTGCTTCTGATGCCCCTTGTTTTGCCGTAGTCAATCAAGGTGGTGGTATTGGTATTGGTTTATATAAAGGGGATGAAACCGAAAAATGGTCGCAACAAGAAAAAATTAGTGCAAATCAACGAGTAGCGAACGTTGCACCTCCTGACTACAGCGAAAATTCCGAACTAATGCAGTCTTTAACTTTGGCTGTTGAAGGTATCTGCAAACAAATTGCTTTGCGTCGTTTGAGTGTGGAATAGTTATATTGCTCAAATGCGATCGCTTATTAGTTGAGACTTATTTTCTGAAGATAAATCAAATCGATCTAACTTACTGCTGGGAAGATTCTAGCTGCTGCAATATGTCATATAAACCAGTGGCTATTGTCTCGATTACACTATTGCTAGTCCAGTAACTACAATGAGATAGTGGATTCCACGATTCTAACCAGCCTCCGTCGTTAACTTCCTTGTCTTCGGTTACTGCATTGGTATAGGCTTCGTTTAACGATCGCAAAGGATATCCCATGATATCGCTTTTGTTGAAAAAGTTAATCCACTCACCTTGTAAGTTCTGATAGTGCTGTCCGAGTTCTTCTGAGGGTACTTTTATCGGATGGTCGAAATTTGGATGTCGTAATGACCAGAAAGGAATTTGACTGGCTAGAGTATAGATAGAAGTAAGAGTTTCTCCCCGTTCAAGAGGTGTATTGCCAATCTCAATCTGTGCTTTTTGAGTTTGCAGATCATAGATGTAGTTACTAGTAATCACAGTTCCCAAACTATGAGAAATAATACACAGAGGGGCATTACCTCCCGCAGCATCATCCTGGGCAAGTTCATTCAAACTATCGGCAAAACAACGATGAATGCCATCATAACTCCATAGATCGTCTACTTTTGCCTGGGTCACTTGATAAGTTAAACTATCAGCGATCGCCTGAAAGATAAATTCTCTCAAACCAAAAAAGCTATCTAACTCGCTTACACCTAGTTTTTCGTAGAGGTTTTTACGTTCTTCTCGCAGTACTGGAGTCCAATTAACAGCAGCGATTGCCAACTTGGAATCAGCCCAAGCCAGCTTTTCTTCCTCGCTTCCCGACTGTTCAGCTAGTTCGGCTAGTTTAAGCTTTAAAGCCTTTGCCATTCCCCCAGTGTATTTCTGGCTTTCTTCAAGGTCAAACTTATTCCCCACGCAAATCCCGTGGGCGATCGCCACTGCAATTTTAGCTGACATAATTACTTAGACTATAAAAATTAATATTGTTGGACATTTAAGAGTAAAACGTAAACATCTCATTATCAAAGATGAAAATCAACTGCTGAATCGAATATATGTTTCGATCCAATTTAGAATTATCAATTATCCTCTGCTACTTAGTTAAGACCCGATAATTTCATAGCAAGATAGTTTGTCAAATGGCATATATAAGTAGATATATCCTTGTTTGTGAACTTCGCTTTTGCTGTTTTGACCAGATCGATATTTTTGTCTCTGGAGACAGATATTTAAAGTAACTTAAACGATCTATTGTTGATAAATCTTGAGTTAGCAAATTACTGGATATTCAAGATTAAAAGCATTTCTATTATTGCTGGAAATACAACATAGAAAAAAATGAATCTTACTAAGCTATTTTCTAAATCGGCATTGTTATTATTAATGAGCATAACTTTTACTGCCTGTAACGCTGAAACCAATGCAAATTCAGGAGTTGATGCCACAGGACAATCTGAAGTCGAAGGTGCTGTAGAAAACGAAACTGTTACTGAAGACAATACTTCCCAAGCTGAAGAAAACGTTACTACAGAAGAAGTAGCTGACGGTGTTGAAGGCTTAATTGGACAAACGGTTACAATTAGAAGTGATGCTTTAGAGGTTATTGAACCCGCCAGCTTTACAGTGGCAGACCAAGAATTCTTTGGTGGCGAAGATATCTTAGTGTTAAATGCTAGCGGTGAAGTATTTACCTTACCTGAAGGTGACACTGAAGTTCAAGTGACAGGAGAAGTGGTTCAGTTTGTTTACTCTGATATCGAATCAGCATACGACTTCGATCTAGACCCCGATCTTTATGTAGACTATGAAGGTCAGCCAGCGATTATTGCCGAATCTTTAGCCCCCGCACCCGAACCAGGGAAAATTGCTGAAAATCCAACTCAGTATTATGGTGAGATTTTAGCCGTAACGGGAGAAATTGAAACTGTATATAGCGATAATACCTTTACTCTCGACGACGACGAGCTATTTGGTGGAGAAGAGTTGTTAGTAGTAGTAGCTAACCCTACCGAAGCACCAATTCAAAATGGTGAAACAGTTGCAACCACTGGAGAGTTACGTAATTTTGTTATTGCCGATCTAGAAACTGATTACGATCTTACCTGGGATTTAGACGTGCAGGAAGAATTAGAGGTGGAATATTCAGATCGTCCCGTATTGGTTGTAGATCGGGTTTATCCTTCTGCTATTCCTGGTTACGCTAAATAGATTTAGTTATAGTTTGAACCAAGGGGATTCTCTTCTAGGCGTTCGCCTCTGTCGAACCAAAGAATTATGGAAGAAAAAGATAAAGTAAAAATTGTTGTTGCTCTTGCTGCTGGTCTTATTTTTGTGATCGGCTTCGGTATTGGTGTACAGCTATATGAATCTACGTCACCAAGCGATCGCGGTCGGCAAACTAGCATCCAATCTTTACACCAAAGAAGTTAAATTTTAGATAAATAAAGGCGAATATGAGCAAATGTCGCCAGATTTACACGAAGCGATCGCATTTTTGCTTTATTGATGCCATTATAAGTACACATTCCATAGATATGCTGATCTAAAGATAAAAAATTTAGATTATAAAAATTTTAAACATCTATCTATGGAGTCAAGTTCAGAAAGAAATTTTGAATATTCCGATTTAGATCGCCCAACTAGTGCAATCGTTCGGCAAAGAGCATTAGAAATTAAAGATTTGATGCGTCTGACAGCTGAGAACATCATCAATATCGGACAAAAGCTAACTGAAGTAAAAGAGACACTGGGTCATGGCAGTTTCCAAAGTTGGCTCAGAACTGAGTTTGAGTGGAGCGAACAAACCGCCCGACAGTTTATGCAGGTATACCGTTGGTCGCAAACGATTGAAAACCAAAATTTTGTGTTTTCGCAGTTGGCTACCTCTGCACTTTATTTATTGGCTGCCCCTTCAACTCCCACCGAAGCTAGAGAAGAAGTTTTGAGTTTGGTAGATGGGAATGAAAAAATTAGTTACACTCGCGTTAAAAATATAGTAGACCGTCATAGACAACAGTTATCCGAGAATGCCAAAGTTGTTGGTACGGTTGATGTTTTAGTAAAGAATGAAGCAGAAACAAAGTTTACAGATGAGGCTTCTAATCGCTTCTTGACTCAGTCGCTCATGGGGGAAACCCCGCAGCACATACGTGCAGATCGTCGTAAGACGACTGGCGACGCTACCGCGTCGCGCACCGCGCTGAATCGCTTATTTCGTTTGGAAACTCCCCAACTAGGATGTATAGTCAGACTGTATCATATAGCAGAATTAGAGATAATTACTAATTTGGATATTGGCTCGACTGTCAAAATTAAAGTCGGTCGCTGGCAAGGTCATACAGCTAGAATTGTGGATGTTTTACAAGAACAGCAATTACCAATGCCCGATAACGAACCAGTGCAATCCTCGTCTCTTTCTCAACTTCCTCAAAACCAAATCAGAGTTCACATAATTGAGGATTTGGATTTATTAAATCGAGAAAGATTGAAAGTAATGAGTCAAAATCTAATTATCAGTTACGCTGATACTTGTTTGGCGATTGAAGGAGATTCTATAGTATTAACTGCTTTTACCGAACAAATTAAGGTTAACCCTACCTTTGTTGAAAGCATGTTTAGCCAGGCTTTAGAACTACCAGCAGAATCAACTTAAGGTTTCTTTAATCGCGCTGTTCTGGTCGCATAACGACTATCGTTATTACCCCAGAAATAATAATAAACCCTACATTAATCGCCAACAATAACAGACCACCAAAACCCATCGTCGGATTTTTCGACAGGAAAGCTATTCCTGCTGCTGCTATAGCTGGTACTAGAGCCAAAGCAGCTACTACCCCGACTAAGGTGTCAGTTTTTTGTTTGATTAGGGCGATTGCACCTGAAATTCCTGCTGCTATAGCTGCAACGACGCTATACCATCCAGGCTTTACCCGTTCGTCTAGTAGTTCTTTATCAAGGAGATTAGTCTCAGCAGGAATAACCTGAGTAATATTCAAAATCCAGGTAGTTAGCATCGCGAAAATCATAGCCATAAGAAAACCAAGTAAGGCAGTGATAAAACCTTTCATTGCTAACTTTGGCTTTTTAACTACAATTGCAATAAATACCAATCCTAATGGCGGTAAAGCTGGAGCAATCACCATCGAACCAATTAAAATGGGAATGGAATTAGTTAACAAAGCTACCGCAGCCAATATCCCAGAGGTTGCCATAAATACTAGATAAGTACTGGTCAACTGAGCTTGTTTTGCTACTTTTTCAATAGTGCGATCGCTAACTAAGGGTTCAGAT
>CAYXWE010000211.1:0-6611 GCA_964468145.1 uncultured Pleurocapsa sp. | reverse complement strand
ATTTTGCATAAAACGTGCTGATTTTTTCAAAGTAATTATTGGCGAAGCCTACCCAATTTTCGGGTGAGTCGCATTTTCTTTGTCCCAGGAAGTAACGATTATGAAAAATAACCATGACAAATACAAAATAACTGACACAATCGTTCTACAATACCTCTATAAAAGGCAAAAACAGTTGCCCTGAATTCAGACCTCAGACAACTGCTCTTCCTTTCCAACGACCGCCTTCTCTGTTGAGATAGGTGGCACGTTTTCGTATTCAATTTTTTATGGTGAACCCACACCCAGATTATGACACAAAATAAGCAATCTAAAAAATTTTATTCCCTGACCAGTGAAGTAGCTGCCAAATTAAGAGAAGCAAAACTGACAGCAGCCGAATGGAGAATTTGGAGTTATTTAATTGAAATCGATACTTGGGACAACTCAGATCGAGATTTAGACCATTTAGATATAATCGATGAGTGCGATTGCTCCAAAGCCACATTTTATAGAGCGATTGCCAAACTTCAAGAAATAGAACTACTCCCACAGTGGCTTGACATCAAAAATTACAATAATGTCGAGCAAAAAATTTGCGCCCGACTCAAGGACAGTTTAGGCGGGCTAACAGAAGTTTCCACTCCAGCAGGAAGAATCGATCTATTAACCGATGACGAGATTATCGAGGTCAAACGCATTGATAGATGGAAAGCTGCACTAGGTCAGATTTTAGTTTACTCAGGTTTCTATCCACATCATCGAAAGCGACTTCATTTGTTTGGTAGGCGTGACGAGCTTACAAAAGTAGCCGATATCGAAGCTGCTTGTATGGCTTTTGCTGTCAAGGTAACTGCTGAGGAGGTGTAGAGTCATGAGTCAGAAAATTCCAAGAAAATTTTATCCCCTACAACACAAAGAGTTGATCGATCTTAATAAATGCCTAACTGGTTCGGAACTATCAGTATATCTGTGGTTGAAGACTAATGACCCCTTCGGAGAAAGATTAGTCCAAGCAGATACAAAAGTTATCGCAGAAGAACTAAATATCAGTCGTCGCAGCGTTCAAAGGGCTTTAGCCAAGTTACAGAAAGAAAAATTAATTGATGTAGTAATTACCAAATTTTTCTATCGAGTAAGAACTAAACCGACGGCAGAATCCGATGATATCGACAAAGTTAAAGAAAGGTTAAGGGTGACGACACCAGTGTCGCCTGACGACATCAATGTCGCCAACGGTACGTCAATGTCGCCAACGGTACGAGAATGTCGCCAACAGTACGAGAATGTCGTCATCGGTACGCCAATGTCGTCACCAAAGGCTGAAACGCAGTCAGGACAAGAAGTTCAAAATCCTAAGACTCTTAAGACTTATACAGACTTTAAAAAGACTCTCTCAGAAGGGGAGCGCGAAGATTTTTTAAATTTTGTAAGAGAAGCAACACGTAACCTAGAGAAACCAATCAACGATCTCGAAGCCTGGCTAGCGAGTAAGAATGCAGCCAACCAAAATCGCTGGGAAGTCTATCACAAGAATTACCAAGAACAAAAAGATAAGCAAAAACTCAGGAATTCCCAACAAAGCTCTAGTGAAGGCTATCTCACCCTCGACCGCCAAAGAGCGATCGCGGAATTTAGAAAGCGCATGAGTCTCGATCTACCAGCAAACTCAGAAGAACTTCAAACTAAAACTGAAGAAATAAGCTTTGAAGAACTCAAAACTGAAACTAAAACTGAAGAAATAAGCTCGGAAGAACCCGAACATAAGAGCGAGACTAAAAAAATTAACTCAGAAGAACTCAAAACTGAAACCGAGACTGAAGGGATTAACTCGGAAGAATACGAACGGCAAAGAGCAGAGTTTGATGAATTGTTAAATAATCCACCCTCTCGAACCGAAAAGAGTCTGGCTCAACTACGTCGAGAACAAATTGCCAAATACCAACAGCAACGACAGGACTTAAAACGCCAACAAAAAGAAGCTGCTGAAAATTACGCAAAACAGATCGAGCAAGACCCAGAAAAGCGCAAAGCGGAAATGTTACGACAAATCGCCGAATTTCAACAACGCCAACAACAAAACCCTGAAATTAACGAAATTAACCCCTCTGATTCCGAAAATGAATAAAGACTTACCACCATTCAACATCGAGGCAGAAGAGGCAATTTTGGGCGGTATCCTTCTCGATCCGACGGCAATGTCCAGAGTGGAAGCCGAGCTAAAAATCGAAGCTTTTGCTCTTGAGAGTCATCAAGAGATTTATCGTGCTGCCTTGACCCTCTACCGTCAAATGAAACCCACAGATTTAATGGCTGTTAGCAGCTATTTATGCGATCGCAAAATTTTAGAGAAAATCGGCGGTATGACCAAATTATCGCAACTGCTCAACCGTACCGTTTCGGCGGTAAATATAGACCGTTATACCAAGCTCGTGATGGATAAATACGTGCGACGGCAATTAATTTATTCCGGTCACTCCATAGTAGAACTTGGTTATGATAATGTCACCGACCTAGAGGATGTCCTCAGCGAGAGTCAGAAAAAGATTTTTCAAGTAAGCGATCTGAGTATGAATTCTCAAACCTCCTGCACGGCTGAAATATCTATGGAATGTCTCGATGACTTGGAAAATGATAATCCCATCTACGAGACTGGTTTGTACGACCTAGATAATCTAATGGTGGGATTCGAGCCAGGAACATTGACTATTTTGGCTGGCAGACCGTCAATGGGAAAAAGCGCAGTAGCTAACTTTTTTACTCTACAGATGGCAACTAAGCATAAACTACCTGCGGTTTACTTTTCTCTGGAAATGACCAAGAAGCAGTTACAGTATCGCCTGTGGAGCTTGATATCGGAGCAAAAATGTTACAGACATCTCAATCTGACTAAAATCCGTGGCGACCGTATTAGAAAACATCGTGCGAAACGAATTAATCTCACCCAGTCAGAGATGGATTCTATTGCGAAAATCATTGCTATCTGTTCCGAATTACCAATTTTCATCAACGAGAATCGCGCTCTTACCGTTGCTGGTATTGCTAGCGAGTGCAGGAAGATTAAAGCCAGAGAGGGTAGTTTGGGTTTGGTAGTGGTGGACTACCTACAGATGATGGCAGGAGAAAACGCTTCGGGCAATCGTAGTTATGACTTGGGAGATGTGGCTCGTGGTTTGTATAAGCTGGCTGGAGAACTCGATATACCCATTCTCGCTTTATCTCAAGTAAGTAGGGGGGTAGAAGGCAGACAGGATAAACGCCCCATGATGTCAGATTTATCTCAATCGGGAATCTTGGAGATGGTGGCAGATAACATTATCTTTGCCTATAGGGATGAGTATTATAACCCCGATACGATTAATCAGAACGTTTTAGAGTTGATTCTAGCCAAGGCTAGACATGGCGATACGGGCAAGATCGAACTGTTGTTCGATAAGTCCTGCGGAATGATTGAGAATTTGAAGATGTACGAGTTTAACTGATTTGGTTTGACTTGGGCAGAAACGAATCACACGCCGAGATACGTGTAAATTCGTGTCGTGCGACCCTAAATAGTAAACTGCTTAGGTCGTTACAGCTAATTATCGATCTTAGTTCTTCTGAATTGCATAGCAAAAACGACCAATTATAGGAGGAGCTTCTTTCATTAAATTGTTTGTTATAGTTTTTAACCCACCTAAAAAATTAGATAAATTATGAGTTTTAGAGCCATCTAAATTATTATCTCTATTTGCTTGCCAACTCCACTCATTCCACCATTCTTGTTCTTGTAGTTCAAGAGGGACTACATCAAAAGTAAATAAGTATATTCCTGGTTCTGGGAATTTATCTAATTGAATTGTATTGACAAAACTTAATTGTTCTTGACCATTTGTTTGCTCAGTATTATCTATATTCCATTGACCAATCTTTATGGCTGATTTCAATGAAGAATCGTCTTTTATAAATTCGTTAGATGGTTTAAACTGCTTAGAATACTTATCAAAAACTCGAATATTTGGTCTAAGAGTAATAGAATTAGTTTTTATTGGTAATGTATAGTTTAAAAGAGCCAAATCTACACTATCTTGAATATTTACTACCTCTGTTTGTACGCTAGTAATTTCCCATAACTGACTATTCTTATCTTGTGCTTGAACCTTAATTGCTTTTTTATATTTAAGATTCCATTCTTGTAAACTAGCTTGTTCTTCTGGTGGTTTTTCTTCTACAATTTTATCGAGATAGGAAGTTTTTTTGACTATATTACTTGGAGAAAAAATTGCTAATTGACTTTCGTTAAGTAAATTTTGATTATTAGTAGCTAAGGTTTCAAAATAGCGATTAATATCTTGATAACGACCGATGAAAAGAACATAGAATGGTCTGGTTTCATCTGCTGATTGTGGGTTAGGAAAAGGGAATCTTTCTATGTTTTGTTGTTTCTGAACAAAAACATCTCCTGCAAATTCACTTTTAATTGCCCAAATTCCTATTGCATATCCTTGTTGCTCTTTATTTAGGTAGGTTTGTTTGATTTTTCGCAGAAGTATGTTTACATCACCTGCTGCTTGATCTAAATCGGTAACAATCGCTAGGAGTGTATCATTTTCACCAGGAGGAGTAATAAATTCCTGAATTGGGACTGATATGTTAGGAAACTTGGAACTACTCTCGTTGTAAAACAATGGTAGCTGTGCTTTTCTAAAGTCACTACGGCTAATAGAATTGCTAGAGCGATAGTAATTAATCGAAGTATTAGGACGTAAATCGCTAAGGGAAAGTGTATTATCTAAGTATTTAAGTGTCTGTACATAGAGACTATTGGGATTGTTGACATATCCCAGCATGGAGCGAGAACCATCTACCTTAATCGCAATATTTATAGTATCCGATTGAGGAGATTGATTATTCACTAATGGTGCTTCACAAGTGAAAGTATGTTCTGCGGGACGACAAGATGCTAGGACTAGAGAAGTTGCGAACGCCACAACTAGCCATTTGGCTCGAATCATTGAAAATAGGGTTGTAAGGGAAGGAGCGGATACCCCTGTCATTTATGTATGGGAAGTTTTCCTCCCCATACATAAAACAGCAGCCCGACAGGGCTTCTACTGTTTCTAGAAGCCGTAAATGTATCCATCCTTCTTGTGAACAATGCTGCAATATTTGTGGCTAATACCTTGGACTGTTTTGGTAACAGTTTTAATATTGAAAGAACCACTAGAGCGAATAGCTACTTTACCTAGATAAGAACCGATTTTCTTCCCCTTGGGGACTATCGCTTTAACAATATCTCCAGTTTGAAATCCTCTAACTGTCTTAATGAGAGCCGATTTCCTGACTAACTGGTTAGCTCTATTTCTTCTAGGGAAGCCATATTGATTGACATGGATAACTTGTCTGCTGCCATAACCAGTACATTTAATTAGCAATGGTTGATTGGTTAGCACCTCCAGATTAGGAATGTTGCCAACACAAGCAGCATCCAGCCAATGAGTCTTTTCAAGCTTTTGTTGAGTACGATTAAATTTGGTTTGTCCTCCCGTACCAGTAGTTACAGGCAAACCAGTTTCTTTCAAACTATTAAATAACTTCCATCGAGTAGCATTGACAGCAGCAGCATCTTTTAGAGATGCTTTTGCTTGGGCTAATACTTTTTTGAGTATTGATGGTGAACCTGCTAAAAATTCTCTGATATCTAAATTGGATTTAGCTTGGTTGCAAGGTACACAAGCAATAGTCAGGTTTGATACCCGATTAGAACCACCTCTGGACTTCGGTTGGATATGCTCGATTTCTAGTGGCGTATCTTTTGCGCCACAGTAAGCACAAGTTCGATTGAATTTCTCTAGTAAATACTCTCGAACTTCGTACTGATACAAAGTCCCTTGCTGATATTCAGTGCCAGATATTTCAGGTTCAGCTAGTTTTTGGCTATCAAACTTAACTAATTCCATTGCAATAGAATTAATAGGACAAAGCTTTATTAGTCTATTTGTCCATGTGGTTGTGGTTAGAACGCGATGCTCTAAACTTGGTGGCAACCATCCTTTTACTCTGGTTCGATTGAGAAATCTAGGTTGTCTGTACCTGGTTTTTCTGCCTCTGCGTCCTCTTCTCAAGGAACTTCGAGACTCTAGATTGTCTTTAATTTGTTGACTACGGTGAGTAAGTTCTGCTGCCCAGAGGAGTTTATCGTCTTGGAGTATAGCTATCCCAGTGGTTTTAGAGCCTGGGTCAAGCTTAAGTTGGCATTGTTTAACCTCCTTTGGCTCGACTGCCTTCTTCAAGATTATGGTGAATGGATATTGACGATACACAGCAGCTTTACCTGCTTTGAGCAAGCTTCTAGCCATCCCTGGAGTACAGGGTTCTAGAGGCTGCTTGTTGGTATCTAGTACAAATACAAAGTTAGACATGGTTTTGTCTCTTCTACTTTCGTGTAAAGTTTGCCTCGACAAAGTTAAAAAGGTTTGTATGTTTTAGACACTTCCTTAATCCCTCTAAAGATGTTTAACCTAAACCCTCAGAGCCTAAAACTGGCAAGCATTTTAGGGTGAGATAGCCTTCTTAACGTAGCTAGAACCTAGCTGAGTCTGGTCATATACAAGGATTTCAATCCCCCGAATTTATTCGTGGGGAATGTTCCT
>CAYXWE010000210.1:0-6616 GCA_964468145.1 uncultured Pleurocapsa sp. | reverse complement strand
AGAGGAATATGACCGTGCTTTAGCCATAGCGGAAAAGCTAACCTTTGCCAAAAATCGCACTTCAGAAGAAAAAGCTTTGCACAAATTAATTGTGACTTTAATAGAGGCTTATGAAGCAGAAAATTATCCTATGGAAGAATCTACACCTCATGAAATTTTGCGACATCTAATGGAGTCTAGCGATACTCGTCAAGTAGATTTAGTGGGAGTGATTGGATCGAGTGGAGTGGTTTCTGAAGTAGTTAATGGCAAGCGTTCTATTAGTAAAGCACAAGCAAAATCATTAGGAGAATATTTTAAAATTTCATCGAGTTTATTTATCTGATTTTAAAATATCTATTGGATAGACGTTTTGGGGCAAAACGATCGCATTAAAATCCATAAGCTATGAAAGACTAAAACAAATGGGAATTACAGAATAACAATTCCCTCGGCTTAAATAATTAGATAATCGATGTTTTTATTTCTTTCTAAACTACTCCCTTTATTTATCTATCCCCTAGGATTATCCTGCCTTTTATTATTAATAGCCTTGTGGTTTTGCTACAGGCGATCGCGCTGGAGTTTTGTTCCTGTGTTGTTAGCTTTGATAGTGTTGATGACTGCGAGTAATGTTCGGGTGGGTAACAGCCTGACAAAATCTTTAGAGAGGCAATATTTACCCTACGAAAATATGCCCAAGGCGGAGGCAATTGTAGTTTTGGGAGGAGCTACTAGAAATGACGAATCTCCGAGGATTATGCCCGACATGAGCGATCGCGGAGATCGTTTGTTGTATGCAGTCAAACTCTATAAAGACGGTGCAGCACCTTTGATTTTATTAACAGGGGGGCGCATTCAATGGTACGGGGGAGAATCCTCCGAAGCAGAAAGTATGGCTACTTTGATGGAAATTATGGGTATTCCTCGCGATGCCATCCTAATGGAATCTAGATCTTTAAATACCTACGAAAATGCAGTTTATACCAAGGAAATATTAGACCGCAGAAAAATTAAGAAAATTCTTTTGGTTACTTCTGCTGCCCATATGCCGAGATCCCTAGCAATTTTCCGCAAACAAGGTATCCGTGCTATTCCCGCACCGACTGACTTCTTAGTCAGCGATCGCAATTTAATCGAAAGCAGTGTTAGCCCAGAGTCGCTCATCCTGAGCTTTTTGCCCGATACCGAAAGTCTCGATCGCACTACCTACGCTATCAAAGAATACATCGGCACATTTATATATCGTTTGCGAGGGTGGCTGTAATTTATTTTAAAAACGCTAAAATAAAAGCCAAAACCAGAACTTAAAAGAACCGACTATGGTACAAGCTCCTATTCAACAAACCAACCAAGATCTAGCAAGCCTCGCTGTAGATTTAATTCGTCAAGCTGGTTGTGAATACGGGGATATTCGCTTGTGTCACTATCGCAAACAGAGTTTATTCGCTCGCGATCGCTCTTTGAACCGTCTATCGGATAATGTTAGTTCTGGTTTTGGGATACGAGTATTACTAAATGGTGCATGGGGATTTGTAGCATCTCATCGTATCACCCCTGAAGAAATTACGAGAATTGTTAATTTAGCAGTGGAGACAGCAAAGGGCAGTCACCTCACCCAACAGCAGCCCGTAAAATTAGCTCCCGTTGCAGCCTATCAAGATCGTTATATTACCCCAATCGAGATCGATCCTTTTGAAGTTCCAATTCAAGAGAAAGCAGAACTATTACTCAATATCAACGATCGGCTTTTAGGATATGAAGAAAAGGGCATCAAAAAAGCCTATTCTTTTCTTAGTTTTGCCAAAGAAGATAAAATATTCGCTTCTACAGTAGGCTCGGCGATCGAACAAACCATCTATCGTAGTTTCCCTGGAATGGGCTGTACGGCGATCGCCAATGGAGATGCTAAAGGTAGAAGTTACGAACGCCCACCCCTCAATATCGGCTACGAACACATAGATAGAGCGGATTTATTGGGTAATACCGAACGAATAGCCAATCAGGCGATCGAAAAGGTACACGCGCCAGAATTCACCAATGAAGGAAAAACAACTTTAATTCTCAAGCCTAGTAATCTCTTTCTGACTATCCACGAATCAGTAGGACACCCCACAGAATTAGATCGGGTATACGGCTACGAAGCAAACTTTGCGGGAACGAGCTTTGCTACTACCGATAACCTGCACCAACTCCAATATGCAGCACCTTGGGTGAATTTTGTTGCCGACCGCACTCAACCCCACGGACGCAGCACTATGGCTTACGATGATGAGGGCGTACCCGCACAACAATGGTATGTAGTCAAAGATGGCATTCTCAACGACTATTTAACAGATCGCGAAACTGCTCATCGTATTGGCAGAGGCAGTAGTAATGGTAGTGCTTATGCAGATAGTTGGTCTAGTACCCCAATGGTGCGCATTCCCAATTTGGGTTTAGAGCCAGGAAAGCCAGAAGACAGCCACACTGCAACTTTGGCAGAGATGATTGGGGATACAAAAGACGGTATTTTGATTGATGGTATTGGTAGCTTCTCCATCGACCAACAACGACGCAATTTTCAGTTTGGCGGAGATGCTTTTTGGGCAATTAAAAATGGTCGCATCACGGGAATGTTGAAAAATGTGACTTACCATAGCATGACTACCGACTTTTGGAATAGCGTCGATGCCCTCGGTGGCGAATCCGAATTAGTTCAGTGCGGGACTAATATGTGTGGCAAAGGAGAGCCAATGCAGGTGGCGCAAATGACTCATGCTTGCGTTCCAGTTAGGGTTAGAGATATTCATGTCGGACGAGCTTCGTGAACAATTCCCATTTGTTTGGCTGAAGGTGGAGTGGAAAACGCCGTGGAGAGAAATGGGTCGCAGAACCCCAGTATCTCCCACGACAAAAATTAATTCAATATTGTTTGCCAGATATTTATAGTTTTTAATTACAAATATCATGAATTATGGTAATGTTATTAAAATTAATTAGAATTACAACTATTTAACATTTAATTGAAAACTTTATCGGGAAAAATAGCGGGCGATATGACTCAAGATAGTTGCTCGAACGCAATTTATATCCAAATTAAAATAACGATCTAGAAAAAATTTTAGATTTATCAACTTTATCAAAAATTTATATTTTTATACTTTAATAAAATTTTTTGGCAAAAGCACACCAACTGCATATGAGAAGTACGAGTGGCACCAACGGCAATTTTTTACCAAAAGATACCTTATTAAACAAATTAGCCTACGGACTAATATTGTTTCTAGTTGTCTTTATCCCTTTTGAAGATTTTCTTCTCAAGTTTTTACCAGTTTCAGACGCAGTATACTTTTATGCCCGCTTTTTGAGTGAAGGCATTATTTACGCTTTATTGGCAGTGGTTATTGCTCGTAAATTAATTGAAGGAATTCCTCTGGCTAAAACTCCTTTGGACACACCAATAATTGTTTTTTTGCAAATTGTATTATTATCGGCAATTATTAATAATACAGATAAATTTGTGGCTTTAGTAACTATTAGACCTGTTATTAGATACATATTGCTATTTTATCTAGTGGTCAATGTCAACATAACTCTGACACAGGCTCGTAAAATTTTGCGTTATTGCATTTATACTGGAGCAGGTCAAGTCCTAATTGGATTGCTCCAATACGCTGCAAGAGGTGCGATTGATAGTTTTTTACAACCTAGAGCTAGTGATGCTGATATTGGTGGTATCACCAAAGACTTTGTACTCTTAGACGGAAGAGAAATAGGTAGTATTTATAGTGCTGCTGGAGACACCATACTACTGGCCATATTTCTAGTTTTATACTCGATCTTGCTGGTAAATAAATTATATATATCAAACCATTATATTGTTAAATTCGATCGCTTTTATACGAATAAAACTAGTATTAATCAGAAAAACTATATCTTAGTGTCTTTAATTATAGCGACATTATTCATTATGGGTTTAACCTATGTGAGAGCTTGTTTGTTCTTAGGTTTGATAGTAATAATCACTTATAGTTCTTTCAAATTTTACAGTAAAAAACGAGCGGGGATTATTATCATTGTAGCCAGTTTATTATTCCCATTAATGTCAATCGGCGTTGATTATGTCAGCAATTTCTACGCTACAGATTATAGTGATAATGCCCGCGAAGAACAACAAAGCCTGACAGATAACTTGACTGGTATTTTTACTTCAGATTATATCGAAGTTGCTAGAAAACAAAGACTTGGTGCTTTAACTGATATTCCTTTAACGATAATTTCTAATCGACCATTCTTGGGATATGGTCCAGATGAGGAAGAAAGTATTGAGAGGCTCAACAATAGTTCTGTTTCTTTTTTACAAAAAGAGTGGACACAATCAGGATTTAAAGATGTTTATTGGGTAGCTACGATGACATTTTATGGCATTGCTGGTTTATTGGCTTTGATTTGGTTATTTCAAAGATTGTATAAGTGGAGTAAGATTGTATACTCTAGAACCAAAATTAAAACAACCAAGGAAATAGCACTACTAGTATTCGCTATAACTGTAGCTAGTATTTTTCTGTTATTTTTTTATCGGATTCTTGAGTTTCGCATTTATAGTCTTTATTTTTGGGTATTTCCAGGTTTAATGTTCAATCTATTTACTAAAGAAAAAGCATATTTTAAAAATTTAAAATAAAGAAACTCAAATCAAGATAGTAGTTATTTAATATTATTATTTTTAGATTAAAATATAGTAATTTTAATTAGTACTAGAAATATTTTTTTTGAATGTTATAGTTTATGATAAGCTCTTATCAAATTACGATTAATTAAATAACTAAATTTTTTTTAAAAACTTTTAAAACTATGTCCCTTGCAAAAAAAAATAGATATCTAATTATAGGCGGTACTACTAAAGCTGCTACGACATCTTTATTTTATTATTTAGCGGATCATCCAGAAATTTGTGCTGCTAGCATGAAAGAGACTAGATTTTTTATTGATGAGGAATATTTTTTACCATTACCTAAAATTCATTTGTCTCAAGGTTTAGAGCATTATAATGTTTATTATTCAAGCCAAGAAAATTCCGTATCAGTTAGGTTAGAGGCAAGTCCTGACTATCTTTACTCATTAGGAACTGCCCAAAAAATGAAAGCATCTCTGCCTGATGTCAAAGCAGTTTTTATTTTGAGAGAACCAATTTCTAGACTGGTTTCTTGGTATAGATATGCCAAGCAAAAGAACTTGCTCCCAGAATCGATGACCTTTGAAGAATACACACTAAAGCAACTAGAATCAAGCGATCTGGCTTTGAAAGAAGAGTTCGACAGCGATAAGACTTGGATTCCCCAGAGTTACTTTTTCAATATGCTCAAGCAGGGATGTTATTCAAATTATTTAGAATCATATTTTGCAGCATTTGGTCGCGAAAACGTCTACATTGGATTTTATGAAGACATTTGTCGATCGCCTCGTTCAGTATGCCAAGAGCTTTGTAAATTTACAGGTGTCGATACCAGCTTTTTTGATGAATACCAGTTTGAAATCTTTAATAAGACTAAAACCATGAAAAATGCCAAGCTGCATGGTGCTTATGAAAGGTTAGCTACTATCATTAGAGGATATACTTTTAATCTGCCTTTTCACTCTTCGCTAAAAGATCTTAAAACGTGGTTTGACAAAACCTACTACGATAAATTAAATACCGCTTCTACTAGTGAAAAAGTTGAGATCTCGACAGAGCTAAAAAGTAAACTAGAAGACTATTATCATCAAGAAAAAGTAGCCTTAGGGAATCTATTAGAGCGTCCTTTGCCTTGGTAATTTTATTAATATCATCTTTTGGAATGTAAAATCGAAAATTAAGGCGATCGCAATTATTTATCGGATTGCGATCGCCTCTATAGTTTAAAAAGATCTTGTCTTGATTTTCAATATTCTATATTCACTGAGAATTTAACTTACTAAATTCCTTGCCAATTTCGGGATTGTAAACCAACATATAGTTCCAATAGTTCTCAAACACAGACTCTACATAGCCTTTAGTTTCGCGATAGGGAATTTTTTCTACGAACTCGTCCATATCTTTTAGGCCATAACGAGACACCCATTTAGCCACCGCATTTGGTCCAGCATTGTAGCTAGCCACTGCTAATGCAGAGTTGTTGTTGTATTTTTTGTGAGTAAAATCAAGATAATAAGTACCAATATTGACGTTATCTTCAGGCTTGGCTAAAGAATATTTAGTTAAACCAATGTTTTGAGCTACACCTTTAGCGGTAGGCGGAATTACCTGCATTAAGCCCAATGCTCCCGCTGAAGATTCAATTTCAGGCTCAAAACGGGATTCTTGACGAATTAGGGACGTTACTAATAAAGGATTTAGCTGTCGCTGTTTCGACCATTTGAGAATAGTACTTTCAAAGGGAAAGGGATAAAGAGCCTGCCAATATTCGGGAGTCTGGCGAAGTTTTTGCCACTGTTGCTTGTCTTGGGATGTCTGACGGCTACTTAAAGACCCAATCTTATTAATACCCCGTAGATTTTTACCTTGATAGAGTTTGAGCAAACCTTCGGTAAACGCCTCAGCTATGGTTAATTCCGCCCTGTCGCTGATTGCCGACTGGAATTGCGCCCAAGCCTCTGGATCAAAGCCAAGGCGATA
>CAYXWE010000209.1:0-6619 GCA_964468145.1 uncultured Pleurocapsa sp. | reverse complement strand
CTACAACGCTATAAAGAATTACAAGATATTATTGCAATTCTTGGTCTAGACGAACTTTCTGAAGAAGATAGAGTTGTTGTAGATCGCGCTCGTAAAATCGAACGTTTCTTATCTCAACCTTTCTTTGTAGCTGAAGTCTTCACAGGTGCGCCTGGTAAATATGTATCTTTGGAGCAAACTATCAAAGGTTTCCAAATGATACTCGGTGGTGAACTAGACGATCTACCAGAACAAGCTTTCTATCTTGTTGGTGACATTGAAGAAGCTAAAGCTAAAGCTGAAAAAATCAAAGCTGCTAATTAATCGGTTATCAGAGTAAGCAGTGACCAGGAAACAATTATCTGTCAATTTATACTGGTTACTGTTTTTCGTTATTTGTCTATTGATGAATGATGAATGATGAATGATGAATGGTAAATGATAAATGGTAAATGATAAATGGCGTTAAACGTAAAAATAATTACTCCTGACAAAACTGTTTGGGACGATACAGTAGAAGAAATCGTTCTTCCCAGTACTACTGGACAACTAGGTATTCTGGGAGGTCACGCACCTTTGCTGACAGCTTTGGAAGTTGGCGTAATGCGAGTTCGTCCTGAGAAAGAATGGAAAACTATTGCTGTAATGGGTGGTTTTGCTGAAGTAGAAAATGATGAGATCAAAATTCTAGTTAATGGTGCAGAATTGGGCGACAATATCGATCGAGAAACTGCTCGTAGCGAATATCAAGAAGCTCAAACCCGTTTTCAAAAAGTAGAAAACAGTGAAGATCGCCAGGAAAAAATTCAAGCGGAAAGCTCTATGAAAAAAGCTAGAGCGCGTTTTCAGGCTTCTGGTGGAACTGTTTGAGGAATGGGGTATAAATTATAAAGGATGAAGAGGTAACGCTTTAACGATCGCCATCTTACTTCATTTTTGAGAATTGAAATCCTCATTTATTTCCAGAAACAGTGTATTCATTAAAAAAGGGCAGAGATTAACTTAATGTTTCTCTGCCCTTATCTTTTTTATTCTTATTACCAAAAGTATCATTTATCGGATACATACCTAAAATGTAGCTAGTTCCAATCGATCGTTAGCTGATAGTTGATAATTGATAGTTGATACTAGTTTGTTCCAGTAAACACAATGTTGGGGAACTTGGTTTGTGCCTGGGTCATAGGAGTAGTTTTTCCTCTTTCTGTCCAGAAATTGATGACCTCTGTAGCTTGGTTGAGGATGTCAATGCTTTCTGCTTCTTCAATCCAATGCTTTGCTTCTAATTCGTCTTTTAGTTGCTGCCAAGCGTCGTTACGAGGCCAAAAGTAATACGCTGTTAAAGGACTAGTTCCTTTGCCAACTACTTGATCGACTGCGATCGCAACGTTTTTATCCAACCACAATACTTTTAATTTAAATCTTGCTTCTGACTCCAATACAAGCCTCCAATAATTATATTAAGAAATATTTTGCATAATTAGCCAATCCTAATTATACATCAAACATTTATCATCGATCGTTAAATATTCGCTCGATAGAGCGATTGGGGTTGCCAAGCAAGTCTGAAAGACACAGCTAGCCGAAGGCATCGCTTTACGACCTAAATAAAATATATATAAAATACGGGCGATCGCATTATATGAGAATAACAATTTAGCGATCGCAACTACAAAATTATCACCTCTTCAACGATAATTATCTTGGGTTTAATTTTTCTCTATTTGCTTAAAAAATTAAGTGATAAATGCTAAATGGTAAACGATCGATGAATGAGGCAATTATTATTTTTGATATTGACGGAGTAATTCGGGATGTGGGTAATTCCTATCGAAAAGCGATCGCCGATACTGTAGAAAACTTTACTAATGGTGCTTGGCGACCGACTATGGAGGATTTAGATAACCTCAAATCTGAGGGGATTTGGAATAATGATTGGGAAGCATCCCAAGAATTGACCTATCGTTATTTTGAAGCCCAGGATAAAATCCGCGAAGAAGTTGGGGTAGATTACGATCGCATTGTTGAGTTTTTTCAAGAGCGTTATCGTGGCAAACATCCAGAACTTTTTGATGGCTACATTGCAGACGAACCTTTATTAGTATCTCCTAATTATTTTCAGCAGTTGCAGGCTAATAATTTTGGCTATGGTTTTTTTAGTGGTGCAACTAGAGGTTCGGCAGAATTCACTATTAAGCATCGTCTGAAGCTAGACAACCCCATACTTATCGCGATGGAAGATGCACCCAGCAAACCAGATCCTACAGGAATGTATGCTGTTATCTCCCAGATAGAATCTACTTCTAGTAAAGCTCCTGTATTTTATTTGGGAGACACGGTGGCTGATATGTATACCGTGGCTAAAGCGCGATCGCAAAAACCAGAACGAAGCTGGATTGGTGTTGGTATTTTGCCTCCTCACGTTCAGTCTAGTTCGACTAGACAGGCTGACTACGCTCAAAAATTAATGTCTGCTGGTGCAGAAATTGTCTTGAGCAATATAGAAAAACTAGATCCTGAATTAATTAACGATCTTCTCAGTCAATCCCGATCGAACTGAAAAACACAGAGGCATCAATATACATAATGCCTCTGTGTTAAATACAAAAATGTAGTGTTTATTAGACTGCGGGTAACAGTAGACCCAATTCTTCGTACATTTTGCTAAGGTCGGATGTATATTGCTTGTCTAACTGTTTAGCAACGCCATCCCAACTAAATTTGGACTCAACTCTGTCTCTCGCATTTTCTCCCATTTGTTTTGCCCATTCTGCATCAGATAGAATAGAGTCAATAGCTTTGGCAAAGGCAATTTCATCCTGTGGGGGAACAAGCAGTCCAGTAACTTTGTCTTCAACAGAAAATTTTAAACCGCCAACTTCCGAAGCGATAACAGGAGTTCGAGAAGCCATAGCTTCGATCGCAACTAAGCCAAAAGGTTCGTAGTGACTGGGAACAACACATACATCCGCAGCAGCGTAATAGGTGGCTAATTCCTGGTGTTCGACTCTACCAGTAAATGTGGTTCTATCTTGGATACCAAGCTCGTTAACAATACCTGCAATGCGCTCTTGTTCTAGACCGTCTTTAGCTCCAGGGCTGTAACCACCGACAATCATTAATTTTAGATTTTGGTGGCGTTTTACCTCTTGCTGGGCAACGGCTCTGACTAAGGTTTCAATTCCTTTACGACGGTCAAAGCGACCAGCGTACATGACCAATTTGTCTTCTGAGTTGATGCCAATTTTTGCTCTACCCGCTTCGCGGTTTACGCTACCAAAACAATCGATATTAGTACCGCAAGGAATAACTACAATATTACCTTTTTTTGAAACGAGGGTTCTCATGTGTTCTTGCTCTTGCGGGGAAGTGGCAACTATCGTATCTGCAGTCTCTAAACATTGCTTTTCGACGCGAAGACGAGTTTTTGCAACCAGGGGAACTGTATTTACGGAGCGATATTTGACAGCTCCCAATGAATGGTACGTGTGCAAATGCTTCGCGGTTTGCAATTTTTTAATCTCCATCCCTACCCAGGCAGAAAGCCAGTAATTTGTGTGGATCAAAGGATAGATGGTTTTTTGTTGATGCTGAAAGTCCAGAAATGCTTGGAGAAATTCTGGTAAATGATTAAATATTTTTTGTCTGGCAACAAACTTTTGTGGCCCTGCTACCAGGCGAATTGTGCGACAATTTGCGCCGTGTTCTACAATTTTAGGCTGATTTACATCGCTTTTGCGAGTAAACATATCTACTTGCCAGCCTTGGCGAGCTAATGCTTCTCCTAATTCTCTAACGTATACGTTCTGACCGCCCGCTTC
The DNA here is from genome assembly GCA_964468145.1 of uncultured Pleurocapsa sp. GTDB lineage: Bacteria > Cyanobacteriota > Cyanobacteriia > Cyanobacteriales > Xenococcaceae > Waterburya. The sequence goes on along the minus strand of CAYXWE010000209.1, from coordinate 2,822 downwards.
TTCCTTACCGATATCTATAGCAGGGTCTCCATGAACAGAGATTAGAGCTACTTTGCCTCTACTTTTGGATAACATAACTAGGGTCGTATTTTTAGTATCAAAATATATGGTTTACTCAGGTAAATCCATTATAAGAATGCAATTTTGAAACTGCATCTTTCCTCAGTTATAAATCTTTGGCTAGATATTTTTAGGCTATCTTAATGTTTGTTTTATAATTATAAAATAATACTAAATATTTATAAAAAGGTAGTTTATAAAATAAGAATAATAATGATTTCTAAGTAATTGAAAAGCTAATCAATGTTTTTTTAGTCTATAGAACGTTAGTATAAGTCTATTTTAGACAGTAATTGGTATAGAGACAGATAATATTTTTAAATCTAAGAAGTAGTTGTTGTTAGTTTAGACCAGTCGAACCAAATCCTTGTTCTGCTCTGGAAGTATAGTCTAGTTCTGTAGCTACTGTTACTTTAGAATAAATAACTGGAGCGATTATCATTTGAGCTATCTTCATTTTGGAGGTCACTTGAAATGCTTTTTTACCGTGGTTAATCAAAATAACTCCAATCTCTCCTCTATAACCAGAATCGATTGTACCAGGGGAGTTTAAGACTGTAATTGAATGTTTCAATGCCAAACCACTACGAGGGCGAATTTGAGCTTCAGTACCATCGAGAAGCGCGATCGCAATTCCTGTTTTAATTAATTTAGTTTCTCCTGCTGGAATAGTAGTTTCTTCGATAGCAAAAAGATCGAGTCCCGCATCCCCTGGATGAGCGTAATGAGGAATTGTAGCTGCGGGATTGAGTTTGATAATTTTGATTTCCATATCTTTACAGATATTTACAATTTAATTTTTGTTGAATAATTATTTAGCACCAGGAAATGATCTCATCGGACTTAGGCAGTGAAACGAAAAATTAGGGGGTTGGCAGGAGGAAAAAGGAAAAGGAAAAATGAACCCTTCAACTCTTACCCATTAACCTTTTCCCAATCTTTACAAAGTCAACGTAAGCCCCGTGCTTTAAAAGCACGGGGACGCGTTACAAAAAACTGAGTGCGTAAGTGCTATTTAAGATTCTCAAAAGGTAAGGGATACAATGGGGCTATTGTTACTATTTTAGAATCAACATATACAGTTAAAGTAGAATCGGTTTTACCGTAGTCATTTTCAGTAGTAATAGGCGAAGATAAAATGTATGTCGCGTTATTGTTTTGCCAAACAGTTTCACATACTCCATCTCGACAGGTAATTTTACCCCCTGTAAGATGAATACAATTACAGTCGCGACATCCGTAATAACCAAGATTGCCAGTACCGTTTCTGCCCGTCCAAGACTGCTGGTTGCTTACTGATACGGTTATCTTCATATCATCGTTACCCAGTACTTCGGCGTTAACAGGCAAAATCCAATTTAAACCGAGTCCTAAAATACTAAAACAGAATATTAAGCTTTTACTCATTATTCCAAAATTCCTGATGTAAGAACAAAAAAAAGGATACCCTACGAACGGACTATCCCAAAAAGTTTTTGACTTTAGCTTATTGCTTACTGCTTTAATTTAGATTTGGGGTACAAATCTTTCTTTGTCGGGTACTTCAGCGTACTCAGAGACAATTTGCTTCAGTTCTTCACCGTCAATAGTTTCTTTTTCAATTAACAGGTCAACTAGGCGATCTATTACTTCGCGGTTTTCGCGAACGATTTTACGGGCTAGTTGATGACCGTGTTCGGCAATTTGACGTACTTGATCGTCAATGCGGGATGCTACTTCTTCAGAGTATTCCGCACGAGAAGTTAAACCAGCACCAAGGAAGACTTCGCCACCTTGTTGTCCGCCCAAGGCAATGGGCCCCAGGTCGCTCATACCGTAGATAGTAACCATCTGTCTTGCCATTTCTGACACCTGTTGCAAGTCACCACCAGCACCAGTAGTCACCTCGTCGCTACCAAATATTTCTTCTTCGGCTGCACGACCGCCCATAGCACCTGCAATACGAGCCATTAGCTGAGAGCGACTGATTAATCCTTGGTCTTCGTTTGGAGTAAACCAAGTCAAACCTTGAGCCTGTCCGCGAGGAATAAGAGTTACTTTTTGTACGGGGTCGTGGTCTTTGACTAATGTACCGACGATCGCATGACCAATTTCGTGATAAGCAATCAATCGCTTGCTTTTACCATCGGTCAAAGGAGTACCTTCCATACCAGCAACAACGCGGTCTACTGCATCATCGATTTCTAAGATGGTAATTGCTTCCTTACGTCTTCTAGCAGTTAAAATAGCTGCTTCGTTCAACAGGTTGGCAAGATCCGCACCAGAGAAACCAGGAGTACGTCTTGCGATCGCATCTAAAGAAACTTCAGGAGCAATTTTTTTGTTGCGAGAATGAACCTCTAAAATTTCTAAACGACCTTTAATATCGGGGTTATCTACCATTACCTGACGGTCAAAACGACCAGGACGCATTAGGGCAGAGTCGAGTACATCAGCACGGTTAGTAGCAGCGATGATAATAATACCAGTGTTGCCTTCAAAACCATCCATTTCCGTTAAGAGTTGGTTTAAGGTTTGTTCTCTTTCATCGTTACCGCCACCGATACCAGCACCGCGCTGACGACCTACTGCATCAATCTCATCGATAAAGATTAAACAGGGAGCATTTTCTTTGGCTTTCTTAAATAGGTCGCGGACGCGAGAAGCACCCACACCAACAAACATCTCAACAAACTCAGAACCAGAGATACTAAAGAAAGGTACAGCAGCTTCACCAGCGATCGCTTTGGCTAAAAGAGTTTTACCAGTTCCAGGAGGGCCAA
>CAYXWE010000208.1:0-6622 GCA_964468145.1 uncultured Pleurocapsa sp. | reverse complement strand
AACAAAAATGCGCGGTACTGACTTTGACCGAGCGACCCAAAACTGCCATGTCTCAACGAGAACAGTTACGCTGGTTCTTCGAGGTTCTTTCTCAGGATTACGTCAAAGATATCGAAGCAGTAGTAGAAATTAGTCTGGCTAACGATCGCCTGATTGAAGATAGCCTGGCTAAAATTGCCAAACAGTCTCGTTCGGCGCAAAAGCACGCGGTACTCAAAGGACAGGGCAGAGATGTCGGGGCGGAAATCAAGGCAGAAGAAAGCTTTGAAGCTCAAAAACAACTGCGTAAGGGAGCCAGATCCTTTCACACCGCCGTAGCCTTCTTCGTCTATCGCTCTAATCCCAAAGAACTAGATTTAGCCTGTCTCAAACTGAGTCGCAGCTTTGGTACGGCGAAGGTCAAGCGGGAGCGCAATATTGCCTGGTCGCTGTGGTTAGATAGCCTGCCGATTAACACCAATCGCCTGTTGCAGAATAACTCTGCCCTCGAGGATCGCCGTCATGTGTTTAGCAATCATACCGTCTGGCGTTTCTTTCCCCTAACGGTGACAAGGGATTTAGACCGCCAGGGAGTAGAGCTGATAAGTAATGGTGGTAAGCCTATCTATGTCGATCTCTGTCACCAACAAACTAGTCGCGCTTTAATTCTGGGTACATCTGGTTCGGGTAAAACCGTCCTGGCATGGCAGTTTATGCTCGACCACCTGCGGGCGGGTATCCCCGTCATCGGCATGGATATTTCTTCTGGTCAGGGTAATAGCTTTAAAACGGCGATCGAGCTTTTGGGTGATGAAGGGGCTTATCACGACCTGCGCCACCACTCTAACAACTTAATGGAACTTCCCGACCTGAGACGCTTTAATGGCGAACAGCGAGAAGAACGCATGAATCAGTGGCTCGATTCGGTACGGGCTGCCATCGTCGAGATTTCTATGGGTAAGGTTAACGATCCCAGACTAGCTCAAAGAGTAGAAGCGATCGCTGCTAAGACACTGAATATCTTCCTTAGCGACCCTGAAATTGTCGAACGCTATAACCTAGCTCTGGAGAAGGGTTGGAAATCGCAAGCCTGGCAGGATATACCCGTACTCCAAGACTGGCTTAAGTTCTGTACCAAAGAACAGCTAAATCTCTCCAGCTTTGAAGCGATCGACCAGGCAGCGATCAATCAGATTCAGGTACAGGTATCGGCATTACTCGAATCACCACTAGGAAAAGCGATCGGCAGACCTAGTTCCTTTTCGCCTAATCCCAAAATCAAGTTTTTCGCCCTCTCTGGACTCGATAGCGAAGCCGAACAAAGCATTATCGCCCTAACGACTCAAGCTGCCTGTCTGCGTAATGCTTTGGCTTACCCTCGTAGTTTGATCGTGGGAGATGAAGTTTCGGTACTGTTTAAAAAACAGGGATTCGCAAACGGGTTTGGTAACTGGTGTGCCGTCGGGCGTAAAAGCGGGATCTCAATTATCCTGATTTCTCAAGACCTCGATGCCATCCAAAACTGTAGTGCTAGAGATCAAATTCTGCAAAACATCAACTACCGCATGATTGGCAGAATTACCTCAAGCGGTGCCAAGTCCCTGACCCATCACCTCGGCTACAACCCCGAACTGATTAATCAAAATTCTACCGAACTATTCCTCCCAGACAAAACTCGACTCTGTTCCAAATGGCTGATCGAGAAAGACAGTCGCTTTTGGCAAGCAGAATATTATCCTGCTGCCATGACCCTAGCTGCTGTGGCTAATAGCCCTAGCGAATTAGAAGCAAGAGATAGAGTCATGAGGAGCTATCCCGACAATATGCGAGGGCAAATGCTGGGATTGAGAGATTTTTCCGAGCGGTACATTAACGCCATTCGTTCGGGTTCGGGAATGTCAGGTATTGGACACGCTGAAAATTCAATAGTTGCTTCTCCTAAAAAGCCAGCCAGTTTGCATACATAAATAACTCTATTGATATAAATTTCTACAAACGCTTTTCAAACCTATGAATCTAGCTAAATTTAGAATTACCTTTGCCCTTCATGCTTGGTTACTATTTGCCATTGGATTGACTTTAGCCCAGCAACCTAAAGCTTTTGCCAATGAATCCGATTCTCTAGAATTTGAGTTGGTCGAACCAACCTCATCGAGCAATAACGCCGAAATTACCGACTACAGTGAAATCATCGAAAATGCCGATATCCAGTCAACGGATGACAACGCTATCTACGACCAAATTGATGAAGAACTAAACAGCACTGTTAATAACGTAATCAATAACATATTTGATAATCTCCCTGGCGGACTACAGGAATTTTTAGGAGGACTAGAAGATACTGTAGAAGATTTCGTCAGTAGCAAAATCCCCGATATTGGCAAAATTATTGACATTATTTTTAATCGCGAGGTGAGCGAAGGTGAAACCGATCTACCCAGCAGACAGCAAAGTGAGACTCTAGAAGGTAATCCCAATGGTTATGCTATTTCTGAAGCGGAAACTGATGCTGTGGTACGAGAAGTTCTAGTCGAAACGGTCAGTTCGACTACCCTTAATGAATCGGCTCAAACCAATCTCAAGCAGACTGCCGTACAGGTTCAACAAAGCGTTAGCGAAAGCGTCGATCTCGGACAAGACTCTCAGAATCGAGATGTCACCCAGCAAATCCTACAGAATCTCTCCCAACAAGAAGCCATCTCTGCTACCAGACAAGGAATTATCGTGCAGCAAAACCAACAAGCACAGGTCGATCGCGCCATCAGTAATATGCTCAATGCACAACAGGCTGAAGAATTGGCAGGAATCAATGCTGCCAAGCGCAGAGAAGATATCGGCACTGCCAATCTTACTGTCCGACAGTGGGGACTAATTAGATTACCAGGAAACCCTACCGAGTAATAAAAGGAAAACTAATGAGCTTATTTATCTACAATTCTTTCCTAGCAATGGATTCTTTTGCCGATTTTGAGAGCCTGCTAGTCCTCAAAGAAGCCCTCAGTACTGGGGAATTAATTTTTCAAGGATTTGAAAATGTCTGGCAACAGGTCATTCTTAATACTAGTTCGCCTATTTGGGTAGCGATTATGCGTTTTGCTGCCGATATTGCCTTATTAATTTTAATTTACCTGGCTCTAAAGCAAGGGTCGGAGGTAGTTCAGAAAAGAGACTGGCATGGACTGGTTTTACTGATTGTGTGGCCCACCATTGTCGCTTTGCTAATCGGTAACAACGGATTTTTGATTTCTCAAGGTATAGGTGCGTTGCGAACTATCGATCGCGAGTTTGTCAAAGCCATGAGTACCACGCAAATCGCCTCGACCAACATTCAAAATGCCCTTCAGGATATTCAACTGACAAATGCAGCTAGAGAACAGATCGACTCTCTAATCAACCAGTGCAATAGCTTCAACGGTACTGAATATTCCGATTGTTTGAACAACACAATTCCCCAGATCGACCAAATTGTCGCAGAAGCCGAAGCTCAAAATAGCGGTCCTCTAGCAGTTTTAGAAAATTATAAAGACAAGATCAAAGGAGCAATCCTCAACATCGCTGCGGTAGGACAAATTATCTTAGCTCCACAAAAAATAGTTTTGACTACTCTGGTTCATGCTCTGCTAATTGCCGTACAGCTCGCTTTCAACATGATTATTGAGATTGCCCTGCTGCTACACTCGCTTTTAGCACCGATAGCCGTCATTCTAACTCTCATTCCTACGGGACAGCGATACATCTCTATCTGGTTGACTTGGTTTGCGGCGATCGCTGCAATTCAAGTTTGCTACACCATTATTATCGGTCTGGCTGCTACTGCCATTGTTTTGAGCAACGCCCAGCTATTTAGCGATGTCACCTTTCTGGTTTTAGCAGCATTCTTCGGTCCTGGTCTAGCTTATGCCATGAGCAAAGGTGGTGGTACGGCTCTATACCAGTCAATTAACAGCAGCGTCGATAAGACCATCAGTTTCGGTACGGAAGTAGTTAGTAAAGCTGTATTACTCGTTTTGTAGGGAAGACAAAGAGTTCAAAAAGATTTTTACAACAATATTTTATTCAAGTTCATATCTATGTTTAAATCACAATCTCCTATTAAATCCAATCGAATTACTCCCGCAGGTAAGGAAAAAATTGTTTTAGCACAGCTATCATTGACCGTGGCATTTATTATGCTGGCATTCTCCTCCTGTAGTACCGCCAGCAGCTATCGTAAGTTAGCCAACAGCAGAATCACCACCGTACAAATGAGCAATGGTGATGCTATTTTAGCTGAAGTCAAATCGGGTAACTATCGTACCCCCGAAACCATTACTGAATTTACTAAAAAGTGGTACACCCTGATGCTGGGTTGGTCGGGAGGAGAAACGGCAGTCAAAGTTAATGGAAACACCATTCCCGCTAACTCCTATGCTGCTGCTCAGATGATGGATACTCGACTGCAAAAAGCTTTTCTCCCTGAATTCAGCCAACTTATTCCCGCTTCGGTATTCACTCAAGATAACCAACTTAAATCATCGGCTAAAGTTCGCTATGTGTCCGACCCCATGCCCATGAGCGAAGATACTTGGGCAATTAATGTCGTTGCCGACTGGATTTTGTTTGACTCGGCAACCAATACCGAAGCAAAAACCGTCACCTTTAACAAAAGCATCACTATCAAAGCTGCTGCTGTTCCTGCTAAATCCGTGGTTGAAGAAGCCAACAGCTTGCAGCAACTTATTGAAAGCATTAGAGCCTACGGCTTGGAAATTATTAACGTTGAAGAATTTGAAGCATAATTAAAATGACTGACATACATACAGAAGATAGAGAAACATTTACCAGAAAAGAACAAATCGACCTCGCTGGACTAGATGGTGAAGCCGAACAGCCTTTAATAATTGACCAACAGTATCAGATTAAGGAAGACTCTCCTTCAGATACTCCTGTTGAGGAAAAACCGTTTGTCCGCAGCTTATTTATCTACGGTGCGACGGGCTTGGGCATTCTTTTTCTGCTAGGGATTTGGAATTTCATGACACCAAAGAACGCACCAGTTAAAGTTGTAGAATCAACTCCCGAAAAGCAGGAGGAAATAGCAACGCCCCAAGTTGATTACCGAGGCAAGTTAGCCCTTAGAGATCAAAAGCATCAGCTAGAACGAGCAACACAGCAACCAACTCTGGCAGAAGTAGTCGAACCCGAAGAGCCTACTACCGTGGCTACTCCGATCCAGCAACCACCCAAACCTCAACCCCAGCCTCAGCCTCGTCAGCAACCCAGAGTAGCTCGTACTGCGTCACCTCCTCCTCGTCCTCGATCGGTACCCAGACCTCAACCCGTGAGGGTAGATCCAAAGCCCAAGATCGATCCCCAGCAACAATGGGCGCAGCTATCAAATTTTGGTCGAGGTGTACCACTTGCTTCTAGTCAGTTTGCTAAGGAGCGGGCTTCTGCTACCAAAGCGACCTTTGTTAATAGTGTCGCTTCTAAACCTACATCTATAACTGCTAATGCTTCTAACTTGTCCTCTCCAGGCAGTTTGAATATACTCAATCGCCAGCGTATAGAAACAAATACTAGAAATAACTATCAAATCGCCTATGGTACTACTGTCACCGCCGAAGTTTCTATTCCCCTACTTTGGGATGAATCCGTAAGCAGTTCCCAGCAACCGAATAAACGCTTTGCACTAGTACTTACTGAAGATTTGCTCGCTAGCAATGGCAGAGTAGCTCTTGAAAAAGGTTCGGTAGTAGTAGCTGAAAGTAGTTCGGTGAATCCTGGCAATAGACTGGTCAATGCTAATGGAGTAGCGATTGTCTATACCGATAAGCAGGGCAGAATCCAACAGCGATCGCTTCCGCCCCAAAAGCTAACTATTCTTGGTAAACAGCAGCAACCCTTGATTGCCAAAGGACATTTCGATCGCGGTGGCGACTATGCCAAAACCGATCTATTGGTTAGTTCTCTATCTGGCTTAGGCAAGGTAGGAGAAGTTTTTACCCAACCCAATACTACTTCTTCTGTAGTCACAGGTAACTTTAGCTCTAGCGTTACTACTACAGTGGACAATCGTAATCGAGAAGTTTGGGCTGCCGTACTCGATGGGTTCTTTAACCCTTTGGCTGACAGGATAAGCGATCGCTCTTTACGCCAGGAAGTAGAGCTTGAAAAGCTACCCAATATTGCTGTCTTGGAAGTTGGGACTGAAGTGACAATTATTGCTAACGATACCTTTGCGATTGGCTTCGCCACCTCACTTCGCGAGATCGAGTAATCAATCTGCCGAGAGCCAGTTTTTCTTCCCCTCAGAACTTACTAAATCACTAGGAGTTGACAATAAGTTTTCAATCTGCAAACATTGAAATTGAATAGGTTTTCATTTTGGAAACTTAGCTACCAAAAAACTCAAATGCATCTAATTTCTGCTGGAAAGCTTAAAAAGGCTGCATCCAAGTATCCAGATGTTGCCACTACAATTAAAGCATTCTGCCAAACAATTAATCAATCGCGATGGCAGAGTTTAATTGATGTACAGCAAGTTTATCGAGATGCCGAGGCAGTGGGTAATTTCACTGTTTTTAATATTAAAGGGAATAAATATCGCCTGATTCTCGACATAGATTACGAAGAACAAGTCGCTTACTTCAAATATTTTTTA
>CAYXWE010000207.1:0-6638 GCA_964468145.1 uncultured Pleurocapsa sp. | reverse complement strand
GATAAATGAAAAAGCCCGATCGATGGCAAATCGAAATCGTTTTAGTTGTTGGTATTGTCGGGGTATCCTTGGCAGCAATTTGGATACGTCTGGCAAATGATGCGGTCATCCCAGATAACAAAGTAGGCTTTAGCTTGTTTTTGGCAGCATCTCGTCTCATGGTGGCTGCTTTGATTTTATTACCAAGTTGGAAGAATTTTCCACGGCAAAATATTACCCCCGCCACTTTATATTATGCGATCGCAGCGGGTGTTTGTTTGGCGATACATTTTGCTACCTGGATTACTTCATTGGCTTATACTTCCATAGCTGCATCGACAGTGCTAGTAACCACTAATCCGATTTGGGTAGGGTTATTTAACTGGTGGTGGTACAAAGAAAAACTGAGCCAACAAAATATTATCGGAATTGCGATCGCTTTGTGTGGCGGTATTATTATTGCGATCGCCGATCGAGAAGTCGGCGGTAGTTATAGCAACCCCATCCTCGGAGATGTATTAGCTTTACTGGGGGCTGTCATGTCTAGTCTGTATATAATTTTTGGTTCTCAAGCCCAACGTCAGGGGTTAACTACAGGTAACTATATTGCAATCGCCTATTCAGTTTCTGCACTCTGTTTATTTCCCCTACCCTTTTTGTCTCAAACCCCATATTTCGGTTATCCCCAGTCAGTGTATCTCTATATCTTGCTGATGGCGGTTATGTCTCAAGCGATCGGACATACTAGTTTAAATTGGTCTGTGCGTTGGATCTCTCCTACAGTAGTAAGCTTGAGCTTATTATTTGAACCTGTTGTTGCTAGTATTGTGGGCGCGATCGTTTTTGATGAAATACCTAGTTTGAATTTATTGTTAGGAGGGTTAATTATTCTCTTGGGTATTGCAGTATTTTTATTGCAATCTAGAAATGAAACTGTTAGCCAATAGCAGTTAATTACCTATACCCGATGTTCCATAAAAGCTAATAATATTTAAAATTTGGAGACAAAAATCATGAAAGCGGTAGGTTTAACTCAATATTTACCCATTGAAAATGAAAATAGTCTGCTAGATGTAGAAATACCTAAACCCACAGCCCAAGGCAAAGATTTGCTGGTAGAAGTTAAGGCGATTTCCGTTAACCCAGTAGATACCAAAGTCCGCGCCCCGAAAGATAAAGTAGAATCTGAGCCTCGCATTCTTGGCTGGGACGCAGCAGGAGTAGTAGTAGAAGTGGGCAATGAGGTAACGGAATTTCAGCCTGGAAACGAAGTTTATTATGCAGGGGATATTACTCGTCCTGGTAGCAACAGCGAATTTCAATTGATAGATGAGCGAATTGTCGGACACAAACCCCAGAATTTAGACTTTACTCGTGCAGCAGCTTTTCCCCTTACCAGTATCACTGCTTGGGAAGCTCTATTTGAAAGATTGAATATCGATCGCAATGGTGCAGATGCGGGCAAATCGATTTTAATTGTCAATGGTGCGGGGGGAGTTGGTTCTATTGCCATTCAACTAGCGAAACTAGCCAAACTTAAGGTAATTGCTACGGCTTCTCGCGATGAAACTACCGCCTGGTGTCAGAAAATGGGTGCTGATGAAGTGGTCAATCATCACCACGATCTTGCAGAAGAGATCGAGAAAATTGGCTATAGAGATGTCGATTATATTCTTTGCTTGAACGATACCGATGGTCACTGGCAAGCTATGACCAAAGCAATTAAACCCCAAGGCACAATCTGTTCCATTGTAGAGAATGAACATCCCCTAGCTATGGATACTCTAAAAAGTAAGAGTGCTAGTTTGGTATGGGAATTTATGTTTACTCGCTCGATGTACCAAACCCAAGATATGGCAAAGCAAAGTAAGTTGCTGAATGAGTTGAGTCAATTAATAGAAGATGGTGCGATCGTGACCACTTGCAATGATGCGGTCAAACCTATTAATGCTCAAAACTTACGGGATGTTCATCAACGTCTCGAACAGGGTAGGACTATTGGCAAAATTGCTCTAGCCGACTGGAGTTAATCGCTTCGATGCAGAAGATTTACCAAGGTGGAATAAACAAATAGACATATGCGCGGGAGCAGGATCTCAGAGATAGTTTTTTGTCATTTGTTATTAGTTGTTTGTCAACGGACTTGGGAACGCTCACCTAGCAGAGAAATTTATTTAAAATATTTTTAGCCAGTTTATCTCAATTACTACCAAACCCATACGCCAGATACTCCAAATCTTAAAGTAGCCAATATAATGTGTCATAACAGGAAGCTGAAGGCTTGAAGGCTGAAAGCTATAAATAAAACTGAGTAAGGGAAATATTGGTTTTGGATTTGTTAAAGTCTCTACAAAATTTGGCGATTAAATTTTTAACCTTGTTGATAGCTGGGATATTAATTATTACTCTCTCAGCCTGTAACCCCAGTAGCCTGTTAGCAAATCCCGATGCACCACCACAAGTCGTCCAAGCAATTTTGTCAGATCCTAAAACCTTTAATACTGTAATTGCTACCGATGCAGGTAGTAGTAGCGTTGGAGGGATGCTGTTTGATGGCTTAGTAACTCAAAATCCCTTAACAGGGGAAATTGAACCTGCTTTAGCCGAATCTTGGAATTTTTCTGAAGATAAACTTAAAGTCACTTTTACTCTCAAACCAGATCTTAAATGGTCTGATGGTAATCCTTTGACTGCGGATGATGTAGACTTTACTTATAATCAGCTTTACCTCAATCCTGAAATTCCTGCTAGTGCTAGAGATATTTTAAAAATAGGTGAAAGTAAAGCTTTGCCCCAAGTAAATAAGCTCAATCAGCGACAAATAGAATTTATTCTTCCCGAACCTTTTGCACCTTTTCTGGGAACTACTAGCGCAGAAATATTACCCGCCCACATTTTAAGAAAAACTGTCGAAGAAAAAGATAAAAACGGAAAATTAAAGTTTCTTTCTACTTGGACGGTAGATACCTCTCCCGAAAAAATTGTTGCCAATAGTGCTTATAAACTAAAAGGCTATAGTACAGCCCAAAGAGTAGTTTTTGAAGCGAATCCTTATTATTGGAAAAAAGAAGTTGCGGGGGAAGATATACCCCACATTAAAAAAGTTATCTGGGAAATCGTTGAATCTACCGATACATCTTTAATTCAATTTCGCTCTGGTAGTTTAGATTCTATTGGCGTTACTCCAGAATACTTTTCTTTATTAAAAAAAGAAGAAAAAAAAGGAAACTTTAGTATTTATGATGGTGGTCCTGATTATGGCACAAACTATATCACCTTTAACCTCAATACAGGTAGAAGAAATGGCAAACCTTTAGTAGAGCCTAAAAAATCTGCCTGGTTTAATAATCTTAAATTCAGACAAGCAGTAGCTTATGCCATCAATCGTCCCAGAATGGTCAAGAATATATATCGAGGTTTGGGACAACCGCAGCATTCTTTTATTTCCGTACAGTCTCCTTTTGCAGATGAAAATTTGCAGGCTTATGATTACAATCCCCAACAAGCTAAACAATTACTAAAAGAAGCAGGCTTTGTCTACAAGCAAAACAAATTATTTGATGCTAAAGGTAACAGAGTTAAATTCACTCTCAATACTAATTCTGGTAATAAAATTCGCGAAAATATGGGCAACCAAGTAGAAGAAGATTTAGAAGCAATTGGTATTGATGTTAACTTTAGAACGATTAATTTTAATGTTCTAATTGGTAAATTAAGTGGCTCGCTAGATTGGGAATGTATTCTTTTGGGTTTGACGGGAGGTAACGAGCCGAATAATGGTGCAAATGTTTGGTTTACAGATGGTAATCTACATATGTTCAATCAAAAACCCGCACCAGGACAAGAACAATTAAAGGGAAGAAAAGTTAACGATTGGGAAAAAGAAATAGACCGCTTGTTTATTAAAGGAGCAAGAGAGATAGATACTGAAAAACGTAAAGCGATTTATGTAGAAATTCAGCGGTTAGTGTCAGAATATGTTCCTTTTATTTATTTAGTTAATCCCAAAGCTCTTGGTGCAGTACGCAACAAAATAGATGGTGTAAAGTATTCGGCTCTTGGTGGTGCATTCTGGAATTTAGAAGAGTTACAAATTACTAAATAAGTAATGGATTAAAAAACTAAAAACTAAAAACTAAAAACTAAAAACTAAAAGCTAAAAATAAATTGCTTTTCAGTTTCACATTTCAACTCACAAATACTTAAAAACTTGCCCCAACTTCTACAGCAACACCATCTAAGTTATCGAGATCTCCCAGGGCAAAATTATTGTATCTCCCTTGTGCGAAGAGACTAAATTTATCAGTAACATTGTAGGCAGCACCTGCTTTAATTTGATAACTAAAACCAGTGTCGCTAGTTAGTTCGTCTTCTTCTCCATCTAAATCGCTGTCGGTATCAATATCGGTGCTAACGGTAGAAAACCCGATTCCAGGCGCAGCGTACAACTTGAGTCGATCGTTTGCCAAAGGTAGCTCAAAACGAGGGCTGAGATAAAAACCAACGGCAGAGTAGTTAATATCTAAGTCATCTAAAATAAATTCATCAGGAACATTATCAAACTCAGCACTACCAAATGCAGCAGATATTTCCAATTCGCCACCGACATATTTTGAGAATTTGTAACCGCCGAAAACGTTGAGAGAAAATCCGCTACTAAATTCGATGCTTCCATCTCCCTCAAGATTATCTGTGGGAATGCTGATTTCATCTCCAGGGAAAAATGCTCCTAACCCCAGTCCAAAATAAGTTTTTTTACCCGCACTACTTCTTCTCCTTCTTCTAGTACGACGGGGACTAGTTTGAGCTATTTCTGACTCGGCAACTGGCTGTAGCTGGAACGACTGTTGAGAAGCGGATATGCTCTGGGGTAGTAACTCTGCGTTTTGTGCTTGAGCTACTTGGGATATACCCAAAATCAAACAGGCTGCTAAAGTAGTGTTTTTAACGATCGCTTTAAACATTTATTTGTATTAAAATTGTATTCTTACAATCGCTAGAATAACTCAATTATCGAAAGTATGACTGCGTATATTTACCTTCATGGTTTTGCTTCTAGTCCTCAGTCAAATAAAGCGCGGTATTTGCGCGATCGCTTTGCCAAAAATCATTTAGAGCTAAAGGTTTTAGACCTCAATCGAGGAGATTTTAGCAGTCTTACTCTCACCAGACAAATCGAGCAGACTATCGCTACTTTTCCCGACGACAATACGCGGATAACTCTCATTGGTTCTAGTTTCGGAGCTTTGACTGCTGCTTGGGTAGCTCAAAAGTGCGATCGCGTTAAAAACATGGTTTTATTAGCACCAGCCTTTGGTTTTCCTCAAAGTTGGTATTCTCGATTACAACCAGAGCAAATTAAAGTATGGCGCGAGTCGGGTTTTCTATCTGTATATCATTATGGTGCGGGCAAACAAATTCCCCTCAAGTATCAATTTTTAAAAGATGCCGAAAGTTATCCTTTAGTTGGTTTGACGCGATCGCTGCCCACTCTAATTATTCATGGCATCAACGATGAAGTAGTGCCAATTAAAGTCAGCCGAGATTACGCTTGCCAATATTCCCAGGTAAAATTAATCGAGCTAGATAGCGACCACGGTTTGAATGACTCTAAAGAAAAAATTTGGCAAGAAATAAAAGAATTTTTAAAACTAAAAACCAATAACTAATAACCAATAATCAATAGACCGCGAGCGATCGGGATCTAGCGCGATCGTTCATTTCATAGTTTTTTGTCATTTGTCATACCAATTCTCTATGACAATGCACTAAATGGAATTGTACTCTTTTGCGTCTTTGCGTCTTTGCGAGAGATCTAAACCAAAAATATTAAGTGCAACTTCAAGGAGAAATGGTATCAAAAACTTATGACGACTCAAGACTTATGCCCATAGGTCTAAAAACCGATAACTAATCAATTTGGCAACCAGAAAACTGAATAAAACCACTAGCCTGTTGGCTCGCGACTAATTCGACTTTGCCTCGAACGTTAATTTTCCAAGTATTTGCTTCGGATATAGGTTGAATATTGGGAGTTGAATATTTAGTATGGCTGGGGCTACTAGATTGAATAGATCTAGATCTAGAATTTGCTCGTCCGATATCTGCCAAATTTTCTGAATCTCCAGTACTCTTAAAAAGATTATGGGGAATACCACCCCGCCCAATATCACGAAAGCGATTTTTGGCAATATCTCCACCTACTCCACAACCTCTATAAATATAGTCTTCGGCTGCTAGAGGAGCATATTTTTGCAATGTAGTCGATAGACGAGAATCAAGATCGAGAGTAGCAATTTCAATCGTCCCTTCTTTGGTGTCAATTTGCGAACTAGCGGTAATACTGCTGGCTGAAGCTTGAAACAAGCCTTTGGTATTGATACTAATATTACCTCCACTACCTTGTTGAGCATTAGCACTAATACGATCTGATGCTAACAAAACCAAATTTTCGGCTTCGACAAAAATATTACCTCCATTGCCGTTTTGTTCTGCAGTAGTAGAGATAGTACTTTGATTATCTAGAGTAACCAAACCATCGGCAACTACAGAGATCGATCCGCCCGATCCAGAAAAAGTGTTAGCAGTAATCTCTCCTGCAGTATCTAAAACTAAATCCGATATGGCGATCGCAATATCTCCTGCATCAGCCAAACCAT
>CAYXWE010000206.1:0-6641 GCA_964468145.1 uncultured Pleurocapsa sp. | reverse complement strand
AGGGACTAAATTGGGCATTACTACCCCTCCTGCAAAAGAATGAGAACTCAGAGGAATTACCGTTTGTGCCATTGCACCTTCACGGAAATGCAGGTGCATATCCAAAGGAGATTGAAGAATAATTTGTTTGATTGGCTCGACCATTATTTATTTAGGTTTAATTATTCAAACTGTTGGTAAAGTTAGATTAAGCTATCCGATATTCAGGGGGCAATAGATAGAATAAATACTTGTCATTATTTATAGTCATCAATGTCAGCTCAAGTAGTTACTATCTTATCTGCTGAAGAATTCCGCCGTACTATCAATCGTTTGGCTTCAGAAATTGTCGAAGCATCTGGAGAACTATCAGAAATAATTTTATTGGGCGTTCATACCAAAGGCGTTCCCCTAGCTGATTTATTAGCCAAACAAATCGGGATGCTCGAAAATACCGAAGTTGCCGTTGGCGCGATCGATGTAACATTTTATCGCGATGACTTAGATAAAATTCGCACCCGTATTCCTGCCAAGACCAATATCCCTTTTGATTTGACGGGAAAAACTGTCATCCTAGTTGATGATGTAATTTATAAAGGTCGTACTATCCGCGCTGCCCTTAATGCTATCAGAGAATATGGTAGACCTGAGTTAATTAGACTAGCGGTATTAGTCGATCGCGGACACCGAGAGTTACCCATTCATCCGGATTTTACAGGGAAAGATTTACCTACTGCTACAGAAGAAAAGGTGAAAGTTTATTTTAATGAAGTTGATGGTAAAGATGCAGTGGAATTAATTAAAGATTTGGATTAGGGTATTTGTTGTCAGTATTTTGTGGGCTATATTTGTGTGACAAAGTTTTGTAACCCTTGCCATGACCTATAGCCTGAGAATAGCCGATCTGCCTCCTAGCGAACGTCCCCGCGAGAGACTGATGGCAATGGGAGCTAAAAATCTCTCTGAAACCGAATTACTAGCTATTTTGATTAGTACGGGACAAACTAGGGGCAATTTATCAGCAATTGGGCTAGCTCAACACATATTACAAGAATTAGGTACATATCGACGCGCCCCCCTAGATGTTTTGCGGGAAGTACATCCCCGCGAATTAATGAGAATTCCTGGTATTGGCCCTGCTAAAGCTTCTACAATTATTGCTGCGGTAGAATTGGGCAAGCGGACTTTCAAATTTCGACCCAATGAAAAAGTTACTGTAGACAGCCCCACTTCCGCTGCTGCGGTATTGAGTAACGATTTGATGTGGCAAAGTCAAGAGCGTTTTGCCGTGTTGATGTTGGATGTAAAAAATCGATTGTTGGGCAGTAAAATTATCACTATTGGTACGGCAACCGAAACTTTAATTCATCCCCGCGAGATATTCAGAGAAATAGTACGTCAAGGAGCAACTAAATTAATTATTGCCCATAATCATCCATCGGGTAATTTAGAACCGTCTCCCGAAGATCTAAATTTAACTGAACAATTATTACAGGGTTCGCAATATTTAGATATTCCGCTGTTAGATCATTTAATACTAGGTAATGGAGATCATTGCAGCTTGCGTCAGGGAACAGATTTATGGCAGCGTTTTCCTCAAGGAGAGTAGATTCTGAGGGATGAGGGATCGAGAATAAAAGTATGAAGTTTAAATCGGCTACGGTATTGGCTACGAGTGTTGTTTTATTAGTTGTATTTTTTAACTATTTAATCGATAATTCTTGGTTGATTTATTCTCAAATCGACAAATGGCAATCGCTTAAGGCCCAAACTATAGTCAGCAAGGCTTCGGGAAGAAATGGGGTGGTGGTTTCAACTCAACGAGAAGCCTCAAAAGCTGGTTTGCAGATTTTGCAAGATGGGGGAAATGCGATCGATGCTGCAGTAGCGATAGGCTATGCTTCGGCGGTTAGCGATCCTTGTTGTGGCAATCTCGGCGGGGGTGGTTTTATGTTAATTCATTTAGCAGATGGCACGGAAACCTTTATCGACTTTCGCGAAACTGCACCTAAGCTAGCTAGTGCAGATATGTATTTGGACGATGAGGGGAATATAGTTGAGGGATTGAGTACTGATGGTTATTTGGCGGTAGGGGTTCCAGGTACGGTTAAAGGTTTGAATTATGCTTTGGATAAATACGGCACAATGCCATTAAAGCAAGTTATCAATCCCGCCATTAAGTTAGCAGAAGCAGGATTTGCTTTAACTCAAGGCGATGTTGATATATTCGATCGCGGAAAGAAGAATTTGGAAGAGTCTAATGTAGCAGAGATCTAGCAGAGATCTTTTTGAAAGATGGGGATGTCTATCAACCAGGGGATATTTTAGTCCAAGCAGATTTAGCCAATACTCTAAAGATAATTGCTACTAAAGGTACGGCAGGTTTTTACCAGGGAGAAATAGCTGAGAAAGTCGTGGCAGCCAGCGAAGAAAATAATGGCATTTTAACTTTAGAAGATTTTGCCGATTATCAAGTTAGAGAATACGCCCCCATTAATTGTGACTATCGCGGTTATCGAGTAGCTTCTTCTCCTCCTCCTGGGGGTGGCACTACTGTCTGTCAAATGCTAAATATTTTGTCTGGTTACAGTCTAAAAAAATTGGGTTGGCGCACTCCCCAAAGCTTGCATCCCATACTATCTTCCATGTTATTCGCATTCGGCGATCGCAATCGTTATCTAGGCGATCCTGATTTTGTTGATAACCCCATCGATAAGTTATTATCTACTGAATATGCCGACTCTTTACGAGCAAAAATAGCTTTTGAGGCTATTTCCCCCGAATCTGTCTATACCACCGATATTCAATCGGAAGGGACAAATACGACTCACTATTCTGTAGTAGATCGGGCTGGCAATGCAGTAGCAGTAACCTACACGATTAATTCTTATTTTGGTGCGGGGGTTATCGCGGAAGGGACGGGATTTTTACTAAACAATGAAATTTTGAAAATTATCTATACCGCGATCGCGAAAGAAAGTATGTATCAAAAAATACAATAAACCTTAAAAAATAAAGATTTTGTTGCGAAAACCAAGTTGTGTAGTTTGCTTGTTGTAAGCTACAAATAATTACAATTAGTTTTTAGGATTCGCCGATATGAATAACATTCTCTCCATTGTTCTTTCTTTGGTAATTACTACCGTTAGCCTATTAATTATTTCTAAATTACCTACAGGAGTAGAAATAGATACCATCAAAAAAGGTTTTGTTGCAGCTATAGTATTTGGGATCTTGAATGCCATACTCCATCCCATATTGTCTTTCTTATCTCTGCCAATTACTTTCCTCACTTTTGGCTTGTTTTCTTTAGTTGTCAATGGTTTTATCTTCGGACTTTCCGCTTTGCTAGTGAGTGGGTTTAGACTACGCTGGGGAATTTGGAGCGCAATAATTGGTGCATTCGCTTTAAGTATTGTCAACTCAATTATTTACAAAATTATGCCTTTTACTTTGGGCTAATCTTAATTGGCACGAGCTAAAGATCGATATCTATAATAAAAAGCGATCGTCCTTGCGATCGCGATCGCTTTTTTAATTATCAGAAATTTTATAATTAGGAAACTATCTTGGCTACATACCTATGAATATTCCTAACGATAAAGAAAGAGACTTCAACCTCCGCCAAGCAGAACTTAAAGCGAAAGAAAGAGAGTTGAGATTGAGAGAGATGGAGGCGGAAATATATCAAGACCAGAAATCTCAACAGGTAGATATCGATCCTCCCGTGTCTCGCACCACCAAGCACGAACCCCCCGATAGTTCGATTCAAAAATTCGGCAGAAAGATGGTTAAATTTGCCAAGTTTACAGGCTTTGTGGTGGCGGGTATTGCCATTATCAAAATTGGCTTTTTCATAGGAATGTGGGTTACCTATCTGATGATGGCGGGGATTATTGCTGCGATCGGCTACCAAATATTCTTGAAAGAAGACTAAAATTGAGTTTTTAGTTCTCAGTTTTTAGTTTTTTTAAATGTCTTTTACCGAAAATCTCGAACAATCGTCTTTAGTTCGTCATCAGATTGCTAATTGTTTAGAAGAAATCATGGCGATGTTGGCTGAGGCTGAAACAGAAGGCGATCGCACTTCGGGAAGACTATCTTTATCGGGAGAAATAGAACAGCTTCGGATTACTAGCAATAATTTACATCAAAATAGGTTTAAATTGCTAGTTTTGGGGGATCTGAAGCGGGGAAAAAGTACTTTTATTAATGCTCTTTTAGGCGAAAAACTTTTACCTAGTGATGTTAATCCCTGTACTGCATTATTAACAGTTTTGAAATATGGCAAACAGAAGCAGGTAACTATTTATTTTAAAGATAGTAACTATACTGAAACGATAGATCTAGAAACTTTTAAGTGTAAATATACTATCGATCCTAGGGAAGCAAAATTATTAGCTAAAGACGAGAGATTAGCTTTTCCCGATGTCGCTCGCGCTGTAATTGAATATCCTTTACCCCTACTCAAAGAAGGCTTAGAAATTATTGATAGCCCTGGATTGAACGATACTGAAGCCAGGAATGAGTTAACTCTGCAGTATATTTATCAGTGTCACGCGGTACTTTTTATCGTTAAAGCCACTCAACCTTTCACTCTCGAAGAAAGACGTTATTTAAGGAATTATTTATCGGGAGATATTACTACCTTTTTCATTATTAATGCGATCGACGAAATAAAAAAATCCCTCATCGATCCTGAAGATGCACAAGAATTACAAGCAGCACGAGATAAAATACATCAGGTTATTCGAGCTAATTTAAATTCATATCTTACTCCAGAAACTTACAATAAAAGAGTTTTTGAAGTTTCTTCCCTAGATGCTTTGCGTCAAAAGCTTAAAGATAAAGAGGCGAACTTAAACAATACAGGATTACCTCAATTTATTAATGTCTTAAATAATTTCTTAAATCAAGAAAAGGCGATCGCAGAATTTCAACAGGCGCGAAAAATTGCCAGTCGCGTATCTCATAAAGTAACCGAAGCTGTCGATCGCCGTATTCCCCTTTTAGATGAAACTATCGTCGCTCTCAAACAAAAAATTGCCGATATCGAACCAGAATTTCAAGAATTACAGGATATCAAATATAATTTTGAAACGGAGATCGAACAAGTAAAAGAAAAACAGAGTAAGGCGATCGCAGATTCTTTTGCTGAGTATATTTTGAAACTCGAAGAAACTTTTGAAGCTGATTTTTTAGCATCTCAACCAGAATTAAACTTTACTGATTTTCTAGATAAAAACAAACGGGATGAGTTTCAACAGCATTTTAAACAGGCTTTTGAACGGTATCTCAACGATTGCTTGGCAAGTTGGGAATTTACCGCCAAGCAAGAGTTATCAGCTAGCTTCGATCGCCTCAACGAACTCGGACAAAAACATCGACTAAATTACGAACGAGTTATTGCAGCTATTAACAAAAAATTAATTGGTTCTCGATTTACCATAGACGAATATCGTCACAATTGGGGGCAAGTATCGCCTTGGGCAGATAATTTTAGCGATATATTTTTTAACGTACCAGACAATGTTAATGGGGCAATTAATTCATTTAACACTTTTTGGCAGACTGTTTTAGCTTCTATTTGTATTACTATTAGTTTACGAGTCATTGGCTTACTATTTACGGGCTTTGCTCTCAATATTTTTGGAGCAATACTATTAGGAATGGGTACAGTGGCTCTACAGGCAGAATACGTCCGCAGACAATTTTTAGAGATAACCAAAAAAGAATTTGTCAAATACCTGCCTCAGATCGTAGAGTCGCAAAAACCAGTAGTTTATAATGCTATTCAACGTTGTTTTGATACCTACCAAGAACAAGTAATCGATCGAATAAATCGCGACTTAGAATCTCGCCAGCTAGAACTAACAAATTTATTAGAACAAAAAGAAAATCGCGAAATAAATCGCGATTCGGAAATAAAACGGCTAATAAATTTGAAAAACAATATTACTCTACAAGTAGAACAGATAAATTAATGCGAGTTTGGGTTAACAAAATTTAGCTAAATTTCAAACAATAAATCTATTTATTCGCTTGTTTGAATACCATGCTCTTGCAAATAAGAACTTAGGGTATTATTTTAAGGACAAGAGGATTTGAGCCTCACTCAAGAGTTTGTTTAAATAATAAAATACCGTTTTTTTTCCAGATTCAATTAAAAATATTAATTAAGAATAATTAATACTACTGGCAGAGTAATAAAGCTCATTAAAGTAGAAGTAACAATTGCTCTGGCTACCAAGTCTTTATCTCCGCCAAATTCACTAACAATAATAAATGAGCTAACCGCGGTAGGCATGGCACTTTGCAATACCAATACTTTTAAACTTAAGGTTTCTAACTGTAATAAACTGCCAATAACATAAGCAATAGTTGGAGCAACAACCAAACGAGAGATCGCTACTAAAAGTTCGGAAAACCTTGGTCTAACATTAGTCTGCGATAGTTGAATTCCCAAAACGATTAAATTCTGATAGGTCTTCATCTGGTCTGATTTCAAATAGAGCCAACATTCCTCCAAATTCATCAAGGTGATAGCCAAGATGAGGGTTAAATGGAACAGAAACCAGTTTTGGATCGGTGTGAAAAACACCAGCACCGTCTGCCAATCTGGGGATAGCAAAGGCGCCATAAGGATTAGCAACCGAAATCTG
>CAYXWE010000205.1:0-6672 GCA_964468145.1 uncultured Pleurocapsa sp. | reverse complement strand
CTCAATGTTAAATGTCAAATGTTAAATGTTATGGTTAAGCCGTTTTATCGCAATATCCGTTTATTAGTCCTAACCTTTATTCTTATAATTGCTTGGGGTTTTTCCTCCTTTCAAGCTTTGCCCCGCCAGGAAGATCCCGAACTAGTAAATCGAGTAGCAGTAGTTAAAACTGCTTTTCCTGGGGCGAGTGCGGAGCGAGTTGAAGCATTGGTAACAGAGGTTTTAGAGAGAGAGATTTCCGAGATTGAAGAAATTGACACCCTGAGTTCTAGTTCGCGGGTAGGTTTTTCTACGGTGACGATTGAATTAGTCGAATCGGTTAAAAATGCTCGACCAGTCTGGTCGAAAGTTCGAGACGAAATAGCTGATGCTGCTGCTGATTTCCCCGTGGGGGCTGGCATTCCCGAACTGGAAGAGTCTAAGACCAAGGCATATACGGCGATCGCATCTTTGACCTGGAATCAACCCAATGAGCCAAATTATGCCATCTTACGACGTTATGCAGAACAGCTAGAAGTCGCCATGGGGGGTGTGGGAGGAACGGAAGAAGTGGAAATTTTTGGCGATCCGCAAGAAGAAGTCACGGTAGAGATTGATGCAACGGAATTGGTAGCGGTAGGACTTTCTCCTCAAGAATTGGCACGGCAAATAAGCTTGAGTGATGCCAAAGTATCGGCGGGACAGTATCGCAGCGATCTCTCTAATATTGCGATCGAGGTTGATAGTGAGTTGGCAACTATTGACAGGATTAGACAGATACCAGTTCGAGATCGAGATGGGCAGTTTACTCGCTTGAGCGATCTGGCTGTGGTGAGTCGAGGCATTAGGCAACCAACGAGCGATCTAGCTTTGGTAAGTGGCAAACCCGCAGTGGTTGTAGGGGTGTTAATGAAATCGGGGTTAAGAATTGACCTATGGGCAGCCAATGTTAAGGCGGAGATTGCCAATTTCGAGACTATTTTACCTCAAGGAATTAGTTTGGATCTGATTTTTGACCAGAGTGCCTATGTAGAAGAACGAATCAGTACTTTATTAGGAAACTTATTTATTGGTGCATTATTAGTAGTTGGTGTCAGCTTAATTTCTATGGGCTGGCGTTCGGCTTTAGTTGTCGGTATTGCTTTACCTTTAACTACCCTGATTGTATTTGGCTGGATGACGGTGGCGAAGATTCCCATCCATCAGATGTCGGTAACGGGGTTGATTATTGCTTTGGGATTATTGATTGATAATGCGATCGTGGTGGTAGATGAAATTAAACTGGAAATTGATGAGGGAGAAGAACCACTGCAAGCGGTAGTAAAGACGGTCAATTATCTTAAAGTTCCCCTTTTGGCTTCTACTGTAACAACGATTATGACCTTTTTACCCATCGCTCTCCTTCCTGGGAGTGCGGGGGAATTTGTCAGTTCGATCGCTTTGGGAGTAATTATGGCATTGATTACTTCTCTAGGACTTTCCCTAACGGTAATTGCTTCTTTAGCAGCGCGGATGCTGGCTAATACAAAGCATAAAGCAGCCCAGTTGCAGAACCAAACTAGACCGCAAAATACTTTACAAAAGATTCGGACTTGGTTGCTAAAACCCGATGCTTGGTGGA
The DNA here is from genome assembly GCA_964468145.1 of uncultured Pleurocapsa sp. Classification (GTDB taxonomy): domain Bacteria; phylum Cyanobacteriota; class Cyanobacteriia; order Cyanobacteriales; family Xenococcaceae; genus Waterburya. Next base: position 5,072 of record CAYXWE010000205.1, on the reverse strand, counting down.
ATAAGGGGTTTACTTCGCCAAAATTAGCCCGTCCCTATCGCAAATCTCTCAGATTTACCCAAACCAAACCCCTGTTGGCGATCGCTTTATGCTTTATAATTCCCCTCGTTGGTTTTATCGGTGCGGGAAGTCTTCAAAATCAATTTTTTCCTTCCGTCTCCCGCGATCAATTTCAAATTGAAGTAGAATTTTCGGCAACTACAGCGATCGCCGAAACCAAAAAGAAAATACTAGCAGCAAGAGAAATAGTTTTAGCTCATCCCCAAGTAAAAGATGTCCACTGGTTCATCGGCGAAAGTGCGCCCAAGTTCTACTACAATTTTACGGGCAGCAGAGAAAATCAGTCTAACTACGCTCAAGCAATGGTGCAGTTGAATACCGATCTAGATGTCGAAACCATAATCCAAGACTTACAAAACAAATTAGACGCTCGATTACCCTCCGCCCGTATTTTAGTCAGACAACTACAACAAGGGCCTCCTTATGATGCTCCCGTTGAAATGCGCATCTTTGGCTCGGATCTACAAGAATTAAGACGCTTGGGCAGAGAAGCCAGAGCTATTTTAGCTAGCATTCCCGATGTAGTTCATGTACGGGATGACCTCAGCGAAACCTTACCCAAACTAGCATTATCCATAGATGAAGAACAGGCAAGACAGGCAGGATTGACCAATACAGCGATCGCCGAGCAACTTGAAGCATATTTAGAAGGTGCGATCGGCGGTTCGATTCTCGAAGCAACAGAAAACCTACCAGTCAGGGTAAGGGTTAGCAACGCTCGACGGGCAGATCTCAGTCAAATTATTGGTTTAAATCTCAGTTCTCCAGATGCTGAAAACAGCGATTTCCTTCCTCTATCTGCATTAGGAGAATTCAATCTGCAACCACAGCGATCGACTATCGCCCGTCGTAACGAACAGCGCGTTAATATCGTTCGGGGGTACATTACCGCAGGAGTTTTGCCTTCTGTTGTCCAGGCAAAGTTTGAGAAAAAATTAACAGCAGCAGAATTTCAACTACCTCCTGGCTATCGTTATGAATGGGGAGGCGAACTCTCAGAAAGTAGTGAGGCTCAAGGAAATTTAGCTCTCTACGCGCCAATCTTGCTAGTAGTCATGATGACCGCCTTAGTCTTATCTCTCGGTTCTTTCCGTCAGGCGGGAATTGTCGCGGGAGTAGCAGTGGGCTGTATTGGAACTGCCTTATTTTCTCTCAAGGTTGCGGGCGCGCCTTTAGGCTTTACTGCAATTATTGGCACGATGGGTTTAATAGGAATCGCCATTAACGATACAATCGTCGTGCTTTCCGCTTTAAACGAACATCCCGATGCCAGAGAAGGAAAACGCCAAGCCGTAGAAAATGTAGTGCTTCAAGCCACTCGCCACGTTATAACTACCACCGTCACCACTATTGCAGGATTTATCCCCCTACTCATCAGTGGAGGCCCTTTCTGGCGACCTCTGGCGATCGCAATTACGGGAGGCATCAGTGGTTCGTCAATCCTTGCTTTGTATTTTGTCCCCGCAGTTTATCTATGGATTAAACAAAAATCCAGAAAAACTAAAAGCAACTTGAGTTCCGTCTAAGAAAATAGGCAAGAAAAATTTTTCTCTTCCCCGAACGAAAAATTAGACATGCCTTGAACAGTCTTGAAAAAGCGGATGCGACCGATATAACAACAAATAGCAGATTAACTTATCCGCGTTTATCAGTTCTTGTCCTCAATATCGTCAGTATCTCGCAGTTGCAAATCTTCGTATTTAATTCCTTCTGCTTCAACAGTTTCATCTATTTCCAAAACTGGCTTAGATTCTTCTTCGGGTAAAAAATAAATACGGTTTCGACCCTCTTCAAAAAACTGTTGCGATCCTCCCCTATCCAAAAAAAAGCTAGAGCTAGATCCCCCTTGGATATTATTAAAATTAACAGATCTTCCATCGATCGCTCCAGAAAGACCAGATTGTGCTAAACCTACATTGGGTGTCGTAACTGCAAACAAAAACCCTGCTACAGATAAACTTTTAATCGTGCGCGTGGCGATCGATTTTAGATTGCACATATTTTTTAAACTAATAATACGCTTACACTTATTTTAGATCTCAACTGCTCTTATTATACAGTACAAAAAAACTATAAACAGAGCCTGTTCAAAATGTTTTTAACAGCTCGAACGCTTAAAAATTTGTCCTTCAGCTTTCTACCATATAAATTAAGGATTGTATCTATAGATTAAAATCACTGCAGAAAGCTTTAAGGCGGTCATACAACCTTTTATGCTAGAATTTCTGAGTATTTTTTCATAAAGTAAAAAATATAAAGCTAATCAGGCATTTTTCGGAGAGACTACATGGCTAGCAATTATGGTGCGGATCAGATTCAGGTTCTAGAGGGTCTAGAAGCGGTACGCAAACGTCCAGGGATGTACATTGGTTCGACAGGACCCAAGGGGCTGCATCATTTAGTATACGAGGTAGTAGACAATTCTATAGATGAAGCACTTGCTGGTTTTTGCACTCATATAGAAGTTGATATAAATCAAGATGGTTCGATTACGGTAACCGACGACGGGCGCGGTATACCCACGGGAATCCATCACAAAACAGGTAAGTCAGCCTTAGAAACAGTAATGACCGTACTCCACGCTGGCGGTAAATTTGGCGATGGTGGCTATAAGGTATCTGGTGGTTTACACGGGGTAGGGGTATCGGTAGTTAATGCCCTGTCGAAATTAGTAGAAGTTACAGTTTGGCGCGATAAAAAAGTTCACGTTCAACGTTACGAACGGGGCAAACCTCAAGGACAATTGGCTGTAGAACCCAATAAGCAAGATTCCCAACGTACTGGTACGTCAGTTCATTTTGTTCCTGACGAGACAATCTTTACCGAGACGACTATCTTTGAATATGATATTTTAGCCAAACGTCTCAAAGAGCTAGCTTATCTGAATGCAGGAATCAAAATTACCTTTACGGATAATAGAGACGAAGAAGTACGTCAGGATATTTTCTGTTATGAAGGCGGAATTAAAGAATACGTCGAATACATGACGCGGGAAAAAGATCCTCTTCATCAAGACATTATTTATGTTAACAAAGAAAAAAAAGGCGTAACCGTAGAAGTGGCTTTGCAGTGGTGTATTGATGCCTATAGCGATAACTTGCTCGGGTTTGCCAATAATATTCGTACCATTGATGGCGGGACTCACTTAGAAGGATTAAAAACTGTTCTGACTCGGACGATGAATTCTTTTGCCCGTAAGCGCAATAAATTAAAAGAAAATGATTCTAACCTGGGTGGGGAAAATATCCGCGAAGGTTTGACGGGAGTTGTTTCGGTAAAAGTTCCCGATCCTGAATTTGAAGGACAAACAAAAACTAAGTTAGGTAATACAGAGGTTCGCGGGATTGTCGATTCTATAGTAGGAGAAGTTCTCAATGAATATTTAGAATTCAATCTCAACGTCGGCGACTCTATTATTGAAAAAGCAGTACAGTCTTTTAAAGCAGCCGAAGCAGCCCGCCACGCTAGGGAATTAGTTCGCCGTAAATCTGTATTAGAATCCTCTCCCCTACCAGGAAAACTAGCCGACTGTAGTTCGCGAGATCCCGAAGAATCCGAGATCTTTCTGGTAGAAGGAGATTCTGCAGGGGGTTGTTTTTCTGGTGAGACAGAAGTAGCTTTAGCTGATGGACGTTCTCTTAGTCTTAAAGGGTTAGTAGCCGAACAAAAACAAGGCAAACAAAACTTTTGTTACACAATTCGTCAAGACGGCAAAATTGGCGTGGAAAAGATCGTCAATGCCAGAGTTACCAAAAAAGATGCAGAAGTTATTAAAGTAACTCTTGATAACGGGTCAGAAATTATCTGTACCCCCGATCATCGTTTCCTATTGCGAGATGGTACATATAAAGCAGCAGAGTCGCTTACAGCCAATGATTCTTTGATGCCTTTATATCGCAAACTATCTAACATTAATGAATCTAGTATTACCATTGATGGTTATGAGATGGTTTGGGATGCCCTTTCTGATTCTTGGCTGTTTACCCATACTGTTGCTGATTGGTATAACCGTTGGCAGGGCGTTTATAAACAAGAAGATGGAGAACATTGCCATCATATTGACTTTAATAAGCTCAACAACAACCCTAGTAATCTACAAAGGCTCTCAGCAAAAGAACATTTAGCATTACATCGCGCTCATGTAGAAAAAACTAAATCACAATGGACGGATGAATTTCGTCAGAAACGCCGTTTAGCTTTAGAAAAAACATATTACCGAAAAACTCTTGCTGCTTTAAAGCAAATTGAAATAGAACGAGGAAACGTTGACTTAGATAGCTATCGTCAGCATCGTCTTGATACTAAAGACAAATCATTACTGAAATTTGATACTTTCACAACCCGTTATTTTGGAGGAAACAAAGACAAAGCTTGTGAAGCAGTTGCCAACTACAATCACAGAGTTGTTAAAATCGAACCCGTCACAGAAAGATATGATGTCTACGACATAGAAGTTCCTCATTCTCATAACTTTGCTTTGGCTAGTGGTGTATTCGTTCATAACAGCGCGAAACAAGGCAGAGATAGAAGATTTCAAGCAATTCTGCCCCTGCGAGGTAAGATTATCAATATTGAAAAGACTGATGACACTAAAATTTATAAAAATAATGAAATTCAGTCGATGATTACCGCCCTTGGTTTGGGCATCAAAGGAGAAGAATTCGATCCCGCACAGTTACGTTACCACAGAATCGTGATTATGACGGACGCTGACGTTGATGGGGCGCACATCCGAACCTTGATTTTAACTTTCTTCTTCCGCTATCAAAGAGAATTAGTAGACCAAGGATATATCTATATCGCTTGTCCTCCCTTGTATAAACTAGAAAGGGGGAAAAACCATCAATATTGCTATAGCGATCGCGAGTTAGAACAGCGTATAGCGGAGTTTCCTGCTAACGCTAACTATACTATTCAACGCTTTAAGGGATTGGGTGAAATGATGCCCCAACAGCTTTGGGACACTACCATGAACCCCGAAACTAGGGCAATGAAAAGGGTAGAAATCGATG
>CAYXWE010000204.1:0-6675 GCA_964468145.1 uncultured Pleurocapsa sp. | reverse complement strand
TAAGGAGCGTTTTCCTCTTCTGCTTCCTGAAAATTGAAAATCCACTGTCAATTTACAAATTCGTCTGCACACGGTCCATGGTCTTGCCAATGTTTTTGCTTAGAAGTCTTCGACAGAAAATGATAATTCACTTTGTCAACCTCTATAGGTAAGAGATTAACAAATAGGTCGTAAGTAAATTAGTTAGTAAATCGGAAAGAAATCGGAAAGTTTTTGGCTTTGTAAATCGAGGCAAACAATAAATATTCTGTCCTAATCTCAAAAAAGTGAGAATTGTTTAGTAAATTAGGAACTAAACTGTAAAGTGCTACGGACAGAAACAACAAATTTTGATGCGAATTCTTTTAGTTGAAGATGATTTTAATTTAGCCGAGACTTTAGCAGAAGCAATTACCGATCGACTATATGTTGTTGATGTGGCTAGCGATGGCGAATCAGCATTAGATTACATCAAGTCTCTAGATTATGACTTGATATTGCTAGATGTAATGCTTCCAGATTTTGATGGTATCGAACTCTGTAAAAAATTGCGATCGCAAGGATATCAAATGCCAATTTTGATGATTACTGCCCTCGATACTATTAGCGATAAAATTGCAGGACTAGATGCAGGAGCAGATGACTATATTATTAAGCCAGTAGATCTCGGAGAATTATTTGCTCGAATTCGTGCTTTGCTACGCAGGGGTAGCACTTCTATTGCTCCAGTTTTGGTATGGGGAGATTTGCAGTTCGACCCCAGTACTTATGAAGTAAGTTATGATGCCCAGCCAATAAGTTTGACTCCCAAGGAATATAGTATTTTGGAACTATTATTACGCAACGGTAGACGGGTTTTGAGCCGTTCGGTAATTATTGATAGTATTTGGTCATTGTCAACGCCCCCCGATGAAGATACCGTAAAAGTTCACATTAGAAGTTTGCGCAAGAAGCTGAAGAAAGTAGGTGCTTCAGAAGATTTTATCGAGACTGTTCGTGGTTTAGGATATCGATTAATTCGAGTTGAAGATTAACTTGATTTTATTTCCCTTTTGCAGTTTTCTCCTGCTGCGTTCGTATTCTATTTAGTTTGACTGTTGGACGTTGTTAGAACAGGTATAAGTTTTTCTTATCTTATTTGGTTTGCAAACTTTGATTAAAATTTGATATTATTTATACCGTTGCATTAAAAGCAGCACTACAACATTACCCGTAAGTCAGAGTAGCTCAGTTGGTTAGAGCATCGGAATCATAAATCGAGGGTCGGGAGTTCAAGTCTCCCCTCTGACATTCACAATAAATAAAAATTTTAGCCTTTTTATTAGTATCGTAAAAAGAGGAGAAGTGAGTTCGCGATCGCGAATTTCCCCTACAGGTTCAATGTCGAACTAATCGAGGAGATAGATGCAGGGGCAAAGATATATTGAAAACTCTGCTTAGTTTCTGGTTTGATAGACCTATGGGCATAAGTTCTGAGTTGTCATAAGTTTTCGACAAATGACTAATAACAAACGACTAATAATTATTAAATGAACGACTGCGCTAGATTCCGCTCGCGCCTAGATCTAATGATTTTATTTACCCTGTAGAGATCGCCCTACCGACCTAATTATTCGAGAAGTAGTGTTCGTCGTCTTGATAGACAATATTTAATTTAGCAATTTATTACTCTAGTTATAAATAAATGACCGCAATGGTATCTAGAATAGATTAGGGGTATTGTATGCCAAAACCATCTTTTATTTTATGTACGATCGCTACACGATAAATAATAAATCAACAACAGTTAGACAAGTAATTACCTTAATTTCTGTGATTGCTGCTTTCGGCATGAATGTTCTAGCCAACATCCGTCCGATTAACGGTTTAACTATCGGTCAAATATCCAATCAATTTTTTGGAGATATTTTAATCACCCCTGCAAATTATGCTTTTGCTATTTGGGGTTTAATTTATTTGGGTTTAATTAGTTTTGCTGTTTATCAAGCCTTACCAGGTCAAAAAAACAATCCCTTGTTAAGACAAGTTGGCTATAAAATTGCGCTCGCATCCGTCTCTCAAATTGCTTGGGTATTTTGCTTTCTTTACCGACAGTATGCGGTGTCTTTTGTTGCTATGTTGGGAATTTTGCTGCCTCTAATTGGTGCTTACCTCTGTTTGCCTCGCAATCGTCCTCCCGCAGGACAAAGATGGCTAGTTTGTCGACCAATAAGTATTTATTTATCTTGGATTTCTTTGGCGACTATACTCAACGGCTCGATCGCCCTAAGTGCTTCTGAATGGACTGGTTGGGGCGTTAGCCCTCAAGTATGGACGGTAATTATGCTTTTGGTAGCAGCTACGGTGGCTCATGTAGTTAGTATCCCCCGCCTCGATTTTGCCTATGCTAGCGTTTTTGTTTGGGGGGCAATTGCGATCGCCGTAAAAAATACTGGGGAATTAATTATTTCTGGTACGGCAATTGGTTTGAGTTTAGCTTTAACGATCTTATTACTATCTTTTAGTTTTTACGCCCCCATAGAAGATCGCCGAGATTTGAATAATTAATCTAATGACTAAACATTGAACTGGCGAACATTAAACATTAAGCATTAAACATTGAATGTAAACGTACAGTAACGGATTCAATTTGCGCGATCCGCGAAGTTTGGGAGAGATGAAGTGACTTATATACACGGAGTTTGGATTGCTAATCGTCCCCATAGTAGGGTGTTAGAGTCGCGAGAAAAAATCGCGGAAGCTATTTCTTTTCTAGCAAGTTATGGATTTAACACGATTTTTCCTGTAGTTTGGACTAGGGGCTATACTATTTATCCTTCTGGGGTGATGAGCGAATATAGTTTGCCCGCTATCGATCCGTTTTACCAACAGCAACTTGCTCGCGATCCTCTAGCGGAAATTATTAGCCAAGCCCATCAACACAATATTAAAGTTATTCCCTGGCTAGAATATGGCTTTGCTGCTTCCCATCTATTGAGTGGGGGACATATCCTCAAACAATATCCTCATTGGCAAGCTTTAAACTCTGATGGAGCAATAGTAAGACATGGTGGTTTAACTTGGATGAATGGTTTTGATTCCCAAGTGCAGCAATTTATGTTGGATATAGTTGCCGAAATAGTTAGTAATTATGATGTAGATGGTATTCAAGGTTGCGATCGCTTGCCAGCTATGCCTAGCAGCGCGGGTTATGAGAGCGAAACTAGCCGACAATATAGAATAGCTTTTGGCAAGAATCCTCCTACTAATCCACAAGATAAACAGTGGCTGCAGTGGCGCGCCGATTTATTAACTGATTTTTTGGCTAGATTCTATCAACGGGTAAAAACAATTAAACCCAATATTTTGGTTTCTCTCTCTCCTGCGGTATATCCTTTTTGTTTGAATAATTTGTTGCAAGATTCTAAAACTTGGGTAGCTCAAGGTTTGGTAGATATTATCCATCCCCAAATATATCGTCATAATTTCTTTGGCTATAGCCAGGAAGTCAAAAAAATTATCCACACTTACGATCGCAACTCCTTAACTAAATTTGCTCCTGGTATTGCTTTTACTGCCAATGGTAAAGATGTCACCATTAAAGATATCATTAAATATATCAAAACTAATCGCGATCGCTCTTTTAGCGGACAGGTATTTTTTCACTACGAAGGGCTACGCAAAAATGACGATACAATGGCGATCGCTCTAAAACAAACGATCGATGCTCAATAGACATATGCGCAATGCAGGATCTTAGGTGTCACTCATTTAATTTAATAGTTTTTTGTCAAAAGTTATTAGTCATTTGTCAAAAACTTATGGCGACTCAGGACTTATGCCCATAGGTCTAATAATTATTGTTTTTTCATCCATTCAATACACTGTTGCATCTGTTGTTTAGTAGTATCTAAATCGCCATGATAGCGACGACCATGGCCGGGTAATACCCATTCAAAAGAGTATTCTGCCAGTCTTTCCATGGATTTAATTTGTTCCGACCAAGAATACCAACAAAAGCGATTAAAAGCATAAAGGTGATGGAGATAGGGCGACCAGGCTAAATGATCTCCTGCGAACAAGAATTTGTTTTTATAAAGTAATACCGTATGCCCTTTGGTGTGTCCTGGGACGGGGATGATTTTAATTTCGGGAGTTAGCTCAACAATTTCTGTCCCAGATAATTTTATTTCGACTTCTTTGGTGGCTGGTTTTATATCGTCCTGATGTAATATGCGATCGCAATTGAAATGCTCGTGGTATTTAGCGTGGTCGGCAACATCATCCTGATGGGTAAGGTACATATACTTGATACCGCCCATTTTTTCTAGTTGTTTGACTAAAGGGGGGGTAAATCGAGGCGAGTCAATTAAGATATTCCCTGCTTCGCTCTGAATAAAATAGCTGGCTGCACCATAAGAAGTGGATGAATGGTAGCCACAGTAATAAACATTATCTTCTACAAGTATGGGAAAAGTTTGCTGTATCTGTTTGACATCCCGTGGTTTTTCTTCTGTCCCAATAGAAGCAGTGGGACAAGACAATAAAGCCTGCATCGCCGAAATTCTTTCTGATTCGGTTTGAGGCTGATGATATACCGCAGACATGGACGACTGGCGATCGAATACCTCTGGTGCTACCCAGCGACAGGTATCGCAATCAATACAGCTAGAATCTACATAAAAATTACCTTCAGTATTCTCGGTTCTTCTTTTTATCTTAGTAGCCATTTTCTCAATTACCGATCTTCAACAAAACAAAAAAGGATTCCCTTATCTTCAAGCGTAACGCAGTGAAGCTAAGTTCGGTTCGGGCGGTCAACAGCGACGCCCTCAGAATTTTTTTCAGCAACACTCTATCGCGATCGCTCCTGCTGCCGATAGGGAGAAAGTTAAGGTAGTTGGATGCTTAAGTTGTCCTAACTTTATTGTAGTTAACCGAATAAATTTGTTACCGCAAGAAATATAAATTTCCTCAATTGACTGTAAAATTAAAACTAGATCGTTAGAATTATAGTTTAATGATAGTTGGCACTGTAGAGACTGCAAAGATCCTTGGTATTTCTCCTGGCAGACTCCGAATCTTGTTAATTGCAGGTAGAGTAGAAGGAGCATACAAAACGGGAAGAACATGGCTGATACCTTTGTTCGATGGCAAACCAATTATTCGCAAAGGAAGAAGAGGTCCTGCTGGGAGGTGGCGCAATCCTCGCATACCTGCGAAAACCATTATTCACGTCAATACCCAACGAATTAGACAAAATCAAAAGAACCGAGAACAACAGCCAGTAATTACCATCAAGCAAAGAAATAGCAACCAATATGCATATGAAGTAGAAATACCAGGAGGGTGTCGTGTTATCTATCGTCCCGATCGCCCTAAGTGTGGCGCAAAAGTTTGGATTGAAAGCCTGTACGACGTAAATTTAATCAAAAAACCCAATATATCTTATGGCGGTTTGCACGCTGATTTGAGAGAGCAAAATTCGTCTACAGATTAACGCAGCGGTGCGTAACCCTTCGCTCTCCCCCAGTTAAAATGAGCCGATTACGCCCTAACCCCTAACCTCTCGAACAAACATACGAAATAGTAAGGCTGATTGAAACGACTATAAAACTCCAATAGTATTGAATTTCTTATTTTCCTCCAATTAGGCCTCGTCTTCCATCATTGAGAGAAAGCTGAATAAAACGCTGCAGATGTCGAATATGTTGGTTATCTGGTAGCGAATCTAGTTGGGCGATCGCATCTTGCATCGACATTTTTTTAAGATATAAACAGCTAAAAGCTTTTTTTAGTTGGCGAATCTCCTCTGCAGAAAATCCTCTTCTTTTTAATCCTGTAAAATTTAGCGATCGCACTTTAGCGGGATTGCCTTCTACCATCATATAGGGCGGGACATCGCGACTAATACGGCTCATTCCTCCTACCATTGCCATGCGACCAATATGCACAAACTGATGGATGCCCAATACCCCACTAATAACCGCCATTGATTCTATATTGACGTGACCCGCGATCGCGACACTATTAGCAATAATTACTTCATCGCCGACAACACAGTTATGCCCGACATGACTATATGCCATCAGTAAATTATCGTTGCCGATAACTGTTGCTTCCCCTTCATTGGTGGCGCGGTTGATGGTGACATACTCACGAATACGATTGCGATCGCCAATAATTACTCGACTGTTTGCCCCCTGATATTTTAGATCTTGAGGTTCTAAACCAATAGCAGCACCAGGAAAAATTTGATTATCTCGACCAATCTGGGTGAGTCCATCAATAATTGCATGACTGCCCACCACCGTATTCTCACCAATAGTCACCTTACTACCAATAACTGCATAAGGCTCTACTTTTACTGTAGGATGCAGTTGCGCTCGGTTGTTAATAACAGCAGTCGGATGAATTAAGGCACTCAAGATCGATTCTCCCAGAGGCTAAAGAAAGGATATAAAGATACAGGATAAATGATGAATGATGAAAACTACCAAAATTAATTCAAGATAATAGTTGTAATTATTTTTCAATTAAAGAAAATAACATTTCACCTTTGACTGCCAATTCTCCATCTACTTCTCCCTTACCTTGCATTTTGGCAATACGATTTGATTTTAAGGATAAAAGTTCGACGGTCATTGTCAAGCGATCGCCAGGTACTACAGGACGACGGAAACGGACTTTATCAATACCTGCAAAAGCAAAAAATTT
>CAYXWE010000203.1:0-6682 GCA_964468145.1 uncultured Pleurocapsa sp. | reverse complement strand
ATACCTCCTTCAATAATAGACGATCTACCAGGAATTAATGCTCCTTTAGAGATAGATGAATATCATGTAATAGTATGGTGTTTAATACTACTCAAAATAAAAGGTTGGATTAATCCATTGAAGATGGAAGCATTTGAAAAACAATGGATCATGCCAGATACAACTTATTATAGATCGTGGGATTATTTTTCCAGTTACACTGAATGGAGTAAAGGATATTTTTTGCATCCATTATTTAGATTAAGTTTGTTAGGTGTAGATTTAGAATCAAATGGCTATCTACGCAGCGACTATGAAAATTTTGATGTCATAGAAGCTATCAATAGATCGCAAGAAACAAACTATTGTATAGGTTAATTTTGAAGTATGATTAACAATTTTGTCACATCTGCGCCCTGGTAATCTTTTCAGCCACAACCTCATCAATAGAACCAGTAGATGCAACTTCTCTTGCCCTATTTAATACATCTGTAGCTGCCTCAACCTGGGTCACAATTGCCAATAATCTGTTTCTACGTTCGATACCAGAACGCCCCACAATATTACGGGGATCTTCATCACGGGATAGGTGGATTACCTTTACTTCTTCCTCTTTTACCTGTGGCGGAAAAATGGCTTTTTTAGCCGTCAGCTTATTGTATTCGTAAGTAGCATAGGGTCTTTTAACCGAGTAACGATGGGCTTCAACTCCTTCTGGGGCAACATAGCCCGCGCTCAACTCATTAATTGTTCCCTCAAGAGAAGCGATCGCTTCTCTCAGTTGTCCGACAGCTTCTGTCACTCCCAAAGTTTCTGGGGTTTGGGGACAGCCTCTAGTAGACAGTAGATAGCTCGCTGTCTGTCCTCTAGTCATGCGAACTCGTTCGACAATGCGACGGTTATCCTCTAGTCTGGCTCGATATAGTTCGACTCGATCTTCTTCGGTCAGTTGAATAATCGTACCGCACTCATCTTTATTTGGACAGTCTATTGCTGTCAGCCCAGGCTGCATCATCATTGAGGCACAGCTAAAGCCATAAGCACATAATTCAGTAGGCATGATTTTTAGTTCTAGCTATACAATGTACATTGTATAGCTAGAACTAAATTTTTAATCATTCGCTAATTTCCTAACGGGGATGAGACTTAGAACCAATACTTTATTAATAAAATGCAGCGACCGAATTATCACTTATTACTACAAAGTATTTTAAATAAGTCATCACAATCTTCTTCCAACCGTCAAGACACCACAGAAGATACACGCACTTTTGATAGTCAAGATATTACTGAATTCCTCCAGGAAAATCTCCTCTGGCAAGAAACTGTTCCCCCTCAAAAAGCCAAACGCTATAAGTTGCCAAAGACTTTACCTCCTCTGCTACGAAAGGCTTTGAAAATTAACGGCATCAATAGCTTGTACTCTCACCAAGCCCGATGTCTCCAAGCAATTAGAAAGGGTAAAGATGTAATCATTACGACCGATACTGCTAGTGGCAAGACTCTCGGTGCCTATATTCCCATACTGGAAAATCTACTTCAGAATCCTACTACAGCTTTGGCCTTTTACGGACTCAAAGCATTGAGTGCCGACCAAAATCATAAACTGTCACAACTAATTAATGCCATTCCCAATTCTTCAAGACCTTTTATGGCTTTACTCAACGGGGATATCAGCAAGCCCGAACGAGAATCTTTACTAGCTCGCTCTCCTCAAATTATTACTACTACCCCAGAACTCATCCACTATGCCCTGCGACAGGTTCACTTTAATTCTGGTTGGCAGCATTTCTTCTCCCGACTAAAATTCATCGTCATTGATGAGGCACACACATTTAATGGTGTTTACGGTGCTAACATGACTAACCTGCTGCGTCGTATCAAGCTTACCGCAGACAAATACGGTGGTAACAGTCAGAAGCTTCAGTTTATCTTTCTTAGTGCTACAGTGGGTAATCCTAAAGAATTAGCCAGAAAACTATCGGATCGACCGAAGTTAGCCAAAGAGCGATTGTATTGGATCGATAAGTCAGGAGCGAGTAAGCCAGAACAGCAATTAGTAGTTACCCGTCCCAGTAGCAATCCTAATGTAGATACAGCTAAGATTATCTTGTTTCTACTAGCTCAAAACCAGACTGGTATTTGCTTTATTAATAGCAGACAGTCCATCAAAAGCCTTTTTTCGGTTTTAATTGCCGAAGCCGAAGCTCAACAATACTATGCCATCGAGCAGCAAATAGCTATTTTCTACGGCAGTCTCACTCGACAACGAAGAGAACAAATTTTATCAGGATTAGAGACAGGAGAAATTCGCTGCGTCATTGCCACTTCCGCTTTAGAAGCTGGTATTGATATTGGCAGTCTAGATTTTGCGATTGTCCGTGGCTGGTCTAATTCACTACAGGCTTTTCGACAACGTATAGGTCGAGCGGGTAGAAACAAAAAAGGATTGGCTATTTTTCTTCCCACCCAATATTCTCCGTTAGATCTCTACTATGCCCAACAGCCTGAAATACTGCTTCGAGGAAAAGTAGAGCGAGTTAGCTTTAATCCTAACTATCCTTTGGATTTGGGCAAACATTTAATGTGTGCTGCGGTAGAAAATGGTTTCAACCTCAAGCAAGCAGAGCAATATTTCAGCTCTAACAGTATTCCTCTGTTACAGGCTTTGATGGAACAAGGAGTACTTCGTAAAAGTAGAGAGCGACTGTGGGCTAAAGGATACCCCCATCGTGATGTTAATTTCCGTGGTAGCTCTAGCAGTTACAGAGTTAGCCTGACCGATATCGAACGGGGCAAGATTGTTGAAGAGCTAGACGGAGTGACCGCACAGCGAGAGGTGTTCCCAGGAGCAATCTACCGTCATCAGCATCCAACCGAAGGAATGGTAGTATATCGCTGCGAAGAACTTACTTTAGATAAGGCAGTTCTCAGAAGAATGAATGATGTTGGATTGTATACCAGAGCCACAACAGAAGTTGAGACTACGATCGCCCAAGTTCTAACTCAACCCTATGAACTTAGTTTTCCAGATGCTACTTCCCCAATACCGTTAGTCAAGCTTACCCTAGCCTCAGTTGCGATCGCCGAATCGACTATTGGCTATCAACTCCTACAGAAAAAGTACGAACTTACCTGCCTAAATCACAAATGCCTCAAATACAAAGAACCCCTGCACAATCTCAACTTCTGCCCTTTCTGTCAGCAGAAAACAAAACGAGCAGAGTTAAGCTGGCTAGTTGATAAGCATAGTTTTGCTGAACCCTTGACTAATGAACTAAACACCATCTGTACCAAGATCGAACTCGACCCCAATTTTTATCGACAGCTTCAACCAGCTATTAACAACATCAAACAAGAGCTACAAAGACATTCGCCCAATTTTGTCTGGGAATATCCCTTGGAATTCATGGTGTTACACAGTTTCGGTCATTTGATTCTGTCAGCACTTCCTCTACTCAGAATGGGTGCATCGAGCGATCTTAATTTTCTAATTGTTTCTGATTCCGAACATCCAAAAACAGTTACAGGTTATTTCTACGACACAAACGAAGGCGGAAATGGTGCATCCGAAACCGTTTGGCGTTATTTTACTCAGTTAGCCGAACGAGGTATAGCTTTAGCCAAACAATGTGACTGTACTAATGGCTGTCCTCGATGCCTTCATCATACCAACTGTCCCGATCGCAATCGGGGTTTATTGAAACAACTAGCGATCGCAGCTGGGGAAACGATTGCAGCGCAGAAAATAAGCAAGAGCAATTAATGAATGCTAACGCCGTTTATAGCTACAAGATTTTACTACACGATTATAAATGGCAATTATTTCTCTCAGAGAGTTAGCATTTCTCAATCGACAGCTTTCTTTTACCCTTCGCAATTCGGTTACTTCAACCAACTCAGCACAACAAAAGCAATTTCAGCTACTCGTAAAACAAAAACGCATGGGCTTAAATATTCAGCCTCTGCTTACTAAGCCACTTTCGATTTGGCTAAAACAATTAGAAAATTTTATTCCTGGAATATTTGACTCACGCAAGAAAATTTATCTCGATACCAGATGGCAAGCTAGATTAATTCTTGAGAAAGCAGATTACAGGCTAGAAGTTCCAATTAATGCTGGAGTGGTTAAAAACAAAGTCCGTTTGTATGAATGGCGAATTGGCAGTGCCGATCTTATTTGGTCAGATCGCGTGAAGCTATGGGTAGCCAGTAACTATCTTCAATATCCGCCTGAGAAGTTAGTAATAGTTATTTGTGCTTTTTCAAGCGATCTCGACGGTCGCGTCATCAAAATTCGTTGGAATGAGCGCGATTATAAGGCTATAGAAAAGGAAATTAAATCTTTGTTTGCAGAAAGTACCTCAGCTACTTCAAACCCCAGTAAATCCTCCGATTACATATTCAACATAGATGAAATAGAAGAGGTAAAGTTATAAAAAAGCAGATTTTTGTAAGACTATGACCCATATCACACCTCGTAAACTCTTTATTTAGTTTGATAGTAATCACTGAAAAAAAGTGTTTGAGTATAAAAGTTGTCTCACTAAAATAGTACAAAAATCTCACGAAAATGATAGTTAGTAACAGTAAATACGTATATTCAGGCAAGGCTGCTACTCTTTTAGAGGTCAGTAATAAAACCTTAGTCAAATGGGTCGATGAAGGACATTTACAATGTATTAGGCAGGGAAAAAATCGCAAGTTTTCCCTTGCCGAAATTGAAAGATTTAAACAAAGTGATTTCTATCGCAGTAAAAAGCCAAAGTATACCCTAGTATACGTGCGTGGTAAGAACAGCATTGAACGCAGGAAATGGGTAGAGCGAGCTAAAAATCACTGTCAACAGCAGGGTTGGGCGACGATAGTTGTTTCCGAATCGATTAATGACCGCAGTAACCTAAATACACTCTACTTCCAACAAGCCTTTAACTACTTTTACGATCGCAAGATAGAGAGGCTAATTTGCCACCAAGGAGATGAAGCCAGCAAAATCTTAGCTACCCTAGTTCGGCACCGAGGACTGTCAGTATTAAATATTAATGAACTGTAATTTAGCTACATGAAGTTCTAATTAAGACTGCCAGAAGATGACCCACTGATTTTACTTTGGTAGCCCAAAAGCGAGTAAACCTAGATTACAAAGTATATATACCTTCTCACACCAACACACAGTTTAAAATAATGAAAACTAAAATACTTTTAATCGAAACCGATCCCGCTATTGCTCTTGGATTACCTGAATTAATCGAAAGGAGTCAATCTGAAATTACCGTTGATGTAGCTACTAATCATAATGATGGATTGTCTCAAGCCGTCAATTCAAGACCAGACTTAGTTTTGATGGACTTGAACCAGGGAGAAGGATTGAGCTTGGCAGAAAAAATCAAACAGGCAATTCCCGACATCAAGGTCTTGTTTCTTTCTGCCACTCTAAGCAGCCAAAAGGATTTAATCTCTCTGATTGCCGACGGTTACAATGGCTTCTGCCTCAAGGGAATTGAGGTCGATGAACTAATCGACGCAATTAAAGCTACTCAGAAAGATGAAGATAGCATTTATCTAGATTCGAGGATTCTCAGCGACTTGAGAAAACAGGTTAGCCGTTTGAAAAACATCACCGAAGAAAGCAATGAAGAGATCGCTCAAATCTTAGCTGAATTTACCAAAAGACAAAGAGATGTTTTAAAACTACTTATTCAGGGCAAAGATGAAGTTGAAATAAGTAAGCTCCTGGGAATTACTTACTATACGGTTCGCTCCCATCTGAGTGCCATTAGAAACAAACTGGTAGCAGGAAGTAAATCCGAGGTGATTGCTAAGTGCTGGAGTACGGGCTTGGCTTATGAACTGTAATTTCTTTGCACGGGTTTTACTTTGCGCTTATTAGAAATAGCGATCGCTTTACCCGCCTGGTTCAACTCTTCAATCAGCCTCTGTGTTTCGGGTTGAGCTGCTACTACGGATGACTCTAATTCTTCTGGTAGGGGCAACAATCTTGCTGCTGCTTCTATTCTCTTGTCAAGCTCATTAGTTTCCGTATTCCTTCTGCCCTCTGCCTGCATGCGGCGAACCGAATCGCCTTTGCGCCTCCTGCCTTCATCTTGTAATTTCTCACATCGCGCAATTAGTTGAGCTTTAATTGATTCAGACCATAGCTTTTCTGACTGTTTTGCTCTCTGCTTGTCCTGCTGAGAAATCGGTACTTTCAACTTGTAGGGAAATAGGGCTTCTTTGGCATTACCATAAGCTGGGGAGGTAATTACACATTTTCCTTCGGGAAAGCGGAGAATCTCGTCAGATGTTATCAAAGGCTTTTTGTGAATTTGCTCACTCCAGTTAATCGAGCGAGAACCGTGTCTGCCCATCGATCTGCCTGTAGAACGGTTCTTAAGTACGATCTCGGTTTCTCCGTAACGCTTGGAGTAGACATCGGCTGTTTCCACATCCCCTGGATTGAATAACACATGAGTTGAGAGTGCCGAAGCGATCGCCTTACCTTTTTGAAGTCCATAAGCTTCGTAGAGTTGATTCAAACTCTGGATACCAATCATCGGTACTCCACCATTGCTGCGGTATTCGTTGACGTAGTTGACGGTGCGATCTAAATAGATCGAAGGAAATTCGTCGAGGGAGTAGACGTAAGGAGAGTCTCTTTTTTGGGCTAGATTCTCTACCAAGCAAAGATGGATGTTGGTAGCCA
>CAYXWE010000202.1:0-6695 GCA_964468145.1 uncultured Pleurocapsa sp. | reverse complement strand
CGATGTCGACTTACCTGAAGGACTCTGACATCAGCAAGTTTAATCTGTCAGAAATGACACAATATTTAGCTAAATATAGCTTAAATACGGTGGAAACCTACACTGATTCTCAAAACTGGTTTGGTTTATTACTAGCTCAAAAAACTGAAGGATAAAAAGTACCGTGACATTTAAAATACTAAAAACTTCTGATGGTATTTTTACCTTTTCTCACTACCCTGTGATCTAAACTAGATCGACCCGATCGCTATTTAAGACTCACTAAAACTCCTGGCTCTTTTTGAATTGGTAAAACATTCAAAATATCACTTTGGGAGCAGTATTTAAGATCCGCATCACCATCGAGCCTCAACAAACGCTGTCCGTGACTGCATTGGCGAAAAACATTTAACAAATTATCTTTCCACTGTTCGTATAAAGCGATCGCGCCGATGCTTTCGTCATTACCAAACAAATCTACAGGAGAACTATCGCTTTGCTGAAAAATCGATTGGGCGATCGCCCCCGCACAGGCTGTATCCTCTACAGAATAGTCTCCTTGCCAACCCGAACCCACCATCCACACTGTTTCTGGTTGAGTTTCCAATAAATAATTTACCGCTGCTCGACGATTAATTTGGGCTGCTGTGATTACCTGGGGAGATTTCGCCACTCTTTGTAAAGCACGAGTGCCGTTAGTCGTAGTCAAAAATAATCTTTTATCTTTAACAACTTCTGGGGTACAGGCTAAAGGAGAATTACCCAAATCGAAGCCTTTTACCGTAACACCACCTCTTTCTCCTGCCTTGAGAGCTTTCTTTGCTGGCCACAAATCCGCTTGACGCTCCAGTTCTTCTATGTTACTAAATGCTTGGACTGCTTCTGCACCTGCATCCAGAGCAGTAGCAATAGTAGTAGTGGCTCGCAAGACATCAATTACTACCGCACAGTCTGGCAGTAGGTCTGTAGGAGTATCTTCAGGAGTATGATATACAAATAATTTCATTAAAACGGGGATATATAGAGTTCGGTAAATGAAAACTTACGCAATTATACGTTATTTACTATGTACAAAATGTAGTGTTGAGTTATAGCCGTGCAAAGTTAGATTCAGACAGACGAAAGTTATTTGCTCGTAAGTAGGAAGTAGTCCGAAGGGATACGGGCAGTACGAGTACTCGTCAGTCGTAGTTTTTAGGAAACCTCGATATATCTCGCGTTCGCCCATTACGCTCTTATAAGTATCGAGTATCAAGTATTAATTTTAAAATTATGTCCTAACCTTGGCACTTAAAGCTATTCTAAATGACTCGATCGCCGTCCTCGAATAAATGTATGGTTGCTTGGCTTGGAATGCTCATAATTCAATTTTTTAGACTATAAACCAGCTTATTTCGGAGTTAAATTATGAAAAATAGCAACTATCACTCATTAGTTCCAAAATATTGGCATAAACGTTCCTTAATTATTATAGATAACTATATGAATCGCTACATTTCTAGTTTGTTGCTCCTATCGACTGTATTTACCGCCTTTAGTATTGTTTTACAAACCAATCCCACTCAAGCGCAAACGGTAATTGCTCAATCTCTCTCTTTGGATAAAAATACGCTCTATGTCGATCCTAAAACTGGGAATGATTCGGAATTAGGGAAAAAAACTTCGCCCCTCAAAACTATTACCCAAGCTCTAAAAATAGCAACTCCTGGGACAACAATTAAACTAACTTCGGGAACGTACAGCCAAGACACAGGAGAGAGTTTTCCTTTAATTATTCGAGATCGAATTATCCTCCAAGGCAATGCCAAAACCCAAGGATATAAAATTCAAATCGAGGGTGGAGGTAGTTTTGTCAGCCCTACTGGTGCGGGACAGAATGTGGCGATCGCAGCTTTAAGAGATGCAGGGGGTATAATTGGGGTTACGGTGACCAACGACCATTCGCGGGGACATGGTTTGTGGATCGAATCAGCCAGTCCGAATGTGGTTAGCAATACTTTTATTCGTAACGGCAATACAGGACTATCAGTTAATGGTAAAAGCTCCCCTGTAATTGAAGATAATTATTTTTATAACAATTCGGGCAATGGCTTATTAGTTTATGGCACTTCCCAACCCCAAATAATCGAAAATACTTTCGAGCAAACGGGATTTGGCGTAAGTGCGGTGCAAGATACCTCTCTTACTTTAAATAGTAATTATTTTGATAGTAATCGCATCGGTATTATTCTCGAAGGCAATTCTCAGGCTGTATTGCGGGATAATGAAATCGTTGATTCTGGAGAATCTGGGTTAACTGCGATCGCCAATTCTCAAGTAGATTTGGGTACTAGTGACGAGCCTGGTAATAATGTTTTCCGCAGTAATAAAAAGCTAGATATTCAAAACGCAACTAACAATGAGATTGTTGCGGTAGGAACAGAAACCAATGGCAATACGGAAGGAGATATTAACTTTGATAGTGGAAAATTTCTTGCCAATGCCCAAAGCGATCGCCCTTCTAACCTAGCACTAGCTCCCCTAAATAATAATCCCACACCTCAATCGAATCTTCCCCCCACTCCCGTAGAAACTTCTTCTCTCCCTTCTCCGCCACCCGTTACCGAACCAAAAACCAACGATAAAGAATTAATCTTTAATGCCTCTTCCAGCTCGGTTAATGACGCTCCCCAGCCAGAGCCAGTACCCTTTTTGCCCGAAGTAAAAAACTCCGCGATCGGTTCAAATAGTTCTCAAATCAGTAGTTTATCAGATGTTTTAGGTTCGCCTAATGTATCGGTAAAATATAAAGTGCTAGTAGAAGCAGAATCCGAATACGATCGCGACGATGTAATCGATCTCTATCCCCAAGCCTTTGCTACAGTGTATCGAGGTAAATCCGTATTGCAGGTAGGTGCGTTCAATAATTGGGATAAAGCCAAACAAGCAGAGCGATCGCTTGTAGATTTAGGTTTTAATACTTACATTTTGGAATAATTTGGACGAAATGATCGATTAACCTGGTATTTATTTCCTTCTTGAGCGATCGCTTTTAATGATTTTATAGCAATCGCTCATCTTAACTTGTCACCAATGCCTAATGACAAATAACAAATGACAAATAACAAATAACTTTAACTGTCAACGATCGCGATCGCGGTTGTTCTGGGTACTCTAAGTAATACTGATTACCGAGGTATTTTTTTTACCTGGTTTTTATATATATGTAAGTTTTAGTTCTATATGAAACTTTTATTATTAAGAGTCCTACTACAGCGTCGCGCTCAAGACGAAGGTTTTACCTTGCCGATGGTCATTGCTTTAGGTTTAGTAATGCTTTTATTAGGGGCAGTAAATATTACTAGTGCTAATGAAGAAAACCTCAATGCAATTATCAAAAATTCTCGTTCCGATGCTTTAGCTATTGCTGAAGTGGGCGTTGCTAGATATAGAGAATTACTGGATAGGAATAGAGTTTTAGCAGTTTACGATGATACTGCCTGGGCAACAGTAATCAATGACGGTTCGGTAATCCTTGCAGATCTTGGATTAGCTGAATTTTGCAATGGAGATATTGCTGATTTTTACCGAGGACAACAAAACAGGATAACAGTATCAGAAGATGGTGAAGACTTTAACAACAACGGAAATAACACTGACGTTTTTAGCGGTGTAACCGATTCCTTTCCCACTGGTCAATATGAATTAGTTTCCTATGAATACAGCAATGCTGATGGTGTTTTCAATATGATTGACGATTCCCTTAATGCCAATGCTACGGGAACATTAACTGTCAAAGGTATAACTCCAGACGATGGGGGAGAAGCACAAATAGAAGTTGATATTCCTCTTCGTATCAATTTAGGAGATATGAATAATATTGCTCCTGCCTTGTGGGTTAACAATAACGAAATAACCGCAGCTAATTTAGGTAATTTAACCATAACCGACGGTAATTTAGTTATTAGAGATAGAGCTTTAACAACTGCTGGTAGTGAAGATGATGGCTGTGACGATGATTCTACATTAGCTGCATTAGCTAATGACCCTCGTAACAATATATCTGTTGTCAGCGATCCTCGTAATATTCCCTCTATTCAACAAGTTATAACTGATGTCGATAACGCTGAGGATGTTGCAGCAGGAGATCTGACAAACGATCTTCCTGCGACTACCATTGCTAGTCCTATAGGTGCTTTTCCTCCGAATAGTGTCTTGCTACTTGGTATTCGTACTGCAAATGCTTTTAGACCTCCAGACCCTGGTTTAGATACAGCAGCTGTAGAAGATTATCTAGCAAATTTCGATACCAACCCCAATACTGGCGACTGTAGCAATATTAGATTGTGTCGGTACTATTACGATCCTGGTGGAATAAATTATACTGACCTAAATTTATTAAATGATGGCATTGCCAAGTCAACTATTTTAGTTGACGGAACTATGAATATCACAGCAAATAGTAGAAATGTCACAATTGGTAGCACTAGTCCCCTTGCTAGTTCCGACGCTTTTGAAATCTATATTCGTGGCAATAACAATATCACTATAGATGTAAATGGTGGTAGAACTGTTAATATCAATGCTTTTATTCATGCTCCTAACAGTACTCTCACAATCACTGGATCTGGAACTGTAAATATCCGTGGTTCTGTTTGGGTGGATGATTTTGTAAACACTACAGCAACAGTCAACATTACTCCAGACGACAGCAACATTAGTTCTACATCATTCAGCAAAGCCTATAACTTCTACACTACAACCAATAGCCGAACTCCAAGACCACTAACAGGAAGTCCCACGAACTGGAAAACAGAGGAGGCAAATTAATCTGTCATGAAAAAATTATTGCAAATTAATAAAATTACTCAGCAACAAGAAAAAGGTTTTGTTACTATCGAGATTCTTGTTTCACTATTAATCGCCTTAGGTTTTGTTGCTGTATCCATGCAGAGTTTGGTATATGCAATGGCCATAAAAGTTCAAGCCCAAGAGAAACAAAGAGCAAATCAACTTATCCAAGAAGATATTGAAAGAGTAAATCAACTGGGCAGCACCGCATTAACACCAGCAGCACCAGCAGCAGGAGATCCTGCTCCACCTATTCCTGTCTGTAATCCAGTCGATACAGCAGCAGATAATACCACCGTTCCACCTACTCCAGCATATACAGCCTACGAAAATAGTTATGCTAATGCCCTATGGACAGCTATAGACGATACAGGCACTCAAACCAAGAACCTTTTTGAAAAAATAGATCGCACCACTGGTTCGGTTAGTACTGGTGGAAAACAAATCGCTTTGAGACGTTTTCATGTCAGCGCAACTCCTGGTAACCGTAATAGCGAAGCACCTCATAGAACCTTGAAAATTGGCTATCAGGTATGGGATTGGAATAGCACCGACAATACTTATAGAAATGAAAATGGAGCAGCTCTCACTGCTACAGACGAGCCAATTGCCGAAACTTACGTGGAGATAATACCCGATGTTGCTTTACAATGTCCGTAAACTAAATAAAGGCTTTACACTACTGGAAATGATTACTGTAGTAATTATAGTTGGTGTAATTGCTGCGATCGCATCTCCCAATTTCTTGGGTTTACTCAACCGCAATCGGGTTACTCAAGGATTGAGCGATGTCAAAGGTGCAATTAATGAGGCTCAAAGACTAGCAATTCGTAGTAGTCAAATTTGCAGTATTCGTTTTACTAGTATAGGTTCGGGTGCGAACGAACGTTCTATTGTTCGAGTAACGCCCCCTGCTGGTGGAAATAATTTTAATGGCTGTTTACTGCAAGAGAGAGAACTACCTAGAGATGTTTCTTTTGGTCTTGTTAATGGGGCGAGTATAGATACAATTAATTCCGCTTCTCCTGCCGATTTAGCTTTCTCTGCCAAAGGAAACCCAAACATTACAGGAATTATGGTTATTTCTCATCCAAATGTAAACGACCAAAAGTGTATACAAATACAGGGATTATTAGGAAATATAATTTCAGGGAGTTACGATGGAGCAACGGGAATATGCACACCTGATTGATCTAATCTGCTACTGCTATTGCATAACTTCGCCATAAATATAGACAAATCCCATCATTTATATACAAATACATTATCTATTTTGTGAGATGATTTCATTAAAAAATGTCGCATTTATCTATAAATTTAGTAACTATATAGCAACCGTCATTTGTGAAAACCCTAATGACTAATGACTAACAACAAATGACTTCCAGACCAGATAATGTTCGCAACTGAACCGAGGATTGCTATATGCAGAATAATATATTAAAAAAAAGCGATCGCGGTTTTACTTTAATAGAACTGATGGTCGTTTTAATTATTATGGGAATCATTGCTGCGATCGCATCTCCCAGTTTTTTTGGTTTACTCAGTCGTAACAGATTAAATGAATCTTTTCAACAATTATTGGGAGCAATTAACGAAACTCAAAGACTAGCTATGAGAAGAGGAATAAGTTGTACGATTAATTTTGATACTAACAACAATAATATTACTGCTAATCCTGCTGAATGTATGCTACAAAGAAGAAATATCGACTCAGAAATAATCATTAGAACCAATTTCCCAGGCGCAACACCCAATATTTCTTTTTCACATAAAGGCACTACTACGAGAATGGGTACTATCGTTTTATCTTCTAGCAATACAGATTTACAAAAATGTTTTGTTATTTCTCTAGGAACTGGGATTAAAAGAACTGGGACTTATTT
>CAYXWE010000201.1:0-6698 GCA_964468145.1 uncultured Pleurocapsa sp. | reverse complement strand
CGGGGGTATCGAGTCGGGGATAAAATCTTACCGTCCGTAGCTATTGGATACCCCTACAAATCTATTTGGCGTTGGTGATTTGACGAGGTGGCTTAGTTTAATTAGGTTTTTTTAGTTGTTAGTTGTTAGTTGTTAGTTTTTTGTTCTTTGTCCTTTGTTCTTTGTGGTTAGACACTAAAATTGAAATATATGTTTTAGGAGAAAAAATGCAACTGAGCGACCGCGAAATAGCTTCCAAAGATAATAATCGTGCTTTAAACTTGAATCGGACTACATCTGTTAGCAGAACTACTGGAGAAACTGATGTACGAGTAGAGTTAAATATTGATGGTACGGGAAAGTGTAATGCAGATACGGGTATTCCTTTTTTAGATCACATGATTAACCAAATCTCTTCTCATGGTTTGTTCGATCTCAATGTCAAAGCGACAGGAGATATCGAAATTGACGATCACCATACCAATGAAGATGTGGGTATTACTTTAGGAATGGCATTAGCAGAAGCTTTAGGCGATCGCAAAGGTATTGTCCGCTTTGGTCATTTTGTCGCCCCTTTAGATGAATCTTTGGTTCAAGTAGCCTTGGATTTTTCTGGTAGACCCCATCTTAGTTATAATTTGGAAATCCCTACCCAAAGAGTAGGAACTTATGATACTCAGCTAGTGCGAGAGTTTTTTGTAGCGGTAGTTAACCATTCTCAAATGACATTACACATCCGTCAGCTAGATGGAATCAATTCTCACCATATTATTGAGGCGACATTTAAAGCCTTTGCCCGTGCAATGCGGATGGCTACAGAAATAGACCATCGTCGCGCTGGCACAATTCCTAGTTCTAAAGGGGTTTTATGAGGGACGAAAGATAAAGGATAAGGAGAATACAAAAGACTAATAACTAATAACTGATAACTGAAATAGTATGTGGGTACAAGTTCAAAATCAAGATTTGGCAATTGATGCTTATCTAGCCAAGCCAGAGACAGAGGGGACTTACCCTGGTGCGATCGTGATTCAGGAGATATTTGGGGTTAACGAACATATTCGGGATATTTGCGATCGCCTGGCACAAGAGGGCTATGTTGCGATCGCACCTGCGATCTATCAGCGTCAAGCACCTGGGTTTGAGGTTGGTTATGACGATGAAGCAGTCAAGCAGGGTAGAGAATATAAAGTCCAAACTAAAGCTACTGAGTTATTGAGCGATATTCAGGCAACCATCGATTATCTTCATACCTTGCCAGAAGTTAAACCAGGAGGTGTGGGGACAATTGGTTTTTGTTTTGGGGGCCATGTGGTTTATTTAGCTGGTACTTTGGCAGGCGTTGCTGCTACTGCTTCATTTTATGGCGCGCAGATTGCTACTTTGTGTCCTGGAGAAAAAGAGCCGACTATTACCCGCACTAAAGATATCAAAGGGGAATTTTATACTTTCTTTGGCACAGAAGATCCTTTAATTCCCAACGAACAAACCGAACTTATCGAAGCAGAACTTAACAAACACCAGATTCCTCATCGGGTATTTCGCTATGAAGGTGCTACTCATGGGTTTATGTGCGATCGCCGTGATAGTTATAACCAGCAAGCAGCTAGAGATGCCTGGACAAAAGTGCTAGATTTGTTTAAAAAATGTATGTAGTACTAAATATATCTAGAGGCGGTAAGAGTGAGATTTTACCAAAAAGCTCGCTTGCTTATGGCTATAGGCTATAAGCTATTTGGGTTTAAGACCCCCGTTAAAAATATATGAAAAAACACTCCAGTTGTTTAACGGTGAGTTCAACAAGCGCGTGGAATAAGCTGCGTGAGACGCAGCATTTGGTGCGCTTTAATCTCCCATTAAAGATCGGTTCTTACCGATAAATCAAGCTATTAGCTATTAGCTATTAGCTATGAAGCTTCACCTCCTAACCTTAAGTTTTTGCCGAATAGTGGCAAATCCTTCAGACAAGCTCCCGACATTATTCGGCTTCAGCTAGTTTTAGTATTGATCCAATCCCAGGTAAACGCACCCGCTACGAGTTGACCTGTGACTAGTTAAGCTATCTTGATTACGCCGTAGTATCTTTGTAGTATTACAAAACCCTTGTAACCCAAGAAGATCGTAGCGATAAAATTGTTTGGTCAAAAGCTAAAAATCGAGAAGTGGACTAAAATTTAGTTTAGTTTCGACTTGCTTAGTCACCATTTACTATTCACATTACTATGTCTGATTCAACATCCTCTCCCAAGTCTAGCCAAGCTTTTTCCATGGAAGACTTTGAGAGTGCCTTGCAACAATACGACTATGAGTTTGCAAAAGGGCAGAAAGTTAAGGGAACGGTAGTTCAAATTACCTCTGATGGGGCATACATAGATATAGGTGGTAAATCTCCTGGCTTTGTACCGACTAACGAAGCAGCTTTGGGTTTTGTAAACGATTTAGAAGCTATTTTGCCCATTGGTGAAAGCAAAGAATTTTTAATTATTCGCGAACAAGATGGAGAAGGACAGGTTACTCTTTCTTTACGCCAGCTTGCTTTAGACCAAGCTTGGGCGGATATTCAAGAAATGGCTGAATCGGGTAAATCTACCCAAATACGAATTACAGGGGCAAATAAAGGTGGCGTAACAGGGGAAGTATTTGGTTTGCGGGCATTTATACCGCGATCGCACTTGCAGCAGCGCGATAATCTTGATTCCCTGACAGGACAACTCCTTACCGCCACCTTCCTCGAAGTAAATCAAGAAAATCGCAAGTTAGTTTTGTCTCAACGAGATGCAATGCGTGCGGTGGCAATGAACAATATTACCGAAGGGGTATTGATGCCAGGCAAAATCGTCAATATCAAACCCTATGGTGTTTTTGTCGATCTTCAGGGTGCAACTGGTTTGCTGCATATCAAAGAGATTAGTGGTGCAAGAGTCGAAGCTTTAGATAATTTGTTTAGCGTCGGACAAGATATTAAGGTCGTTATTAAACAAATTGATGAATATCAAAATCGGATGTCTCTTTCGATTAAAGCTTTGGAGGAATATCCAGGGGAAAATATTGAGAACTTAGAACGGGTAATGGCTAACGCAGAAGAGAGATGGGAAAAGGCGCAAAATCCAGAGGAGTCTAAGCCTAAAGAAACTGTGCCAGAGAAGCAAGAACCCGTCGCCGAAGAGTCTCAGCCAGAAGAACGTGCTACCTAACCCGCACAACCTGAAGCGGAAATACCAGGAGCAACGCCAATCTTAGATTTTAATCGATCTACTGATTGTTAATTGGGTTAGGCTATGTTGCTAACCCCGAGAGAAATATTAGACAAAGTAGGACAGTCTTGGAAAAAAGCCTAATTTTTCGGTGCATAAATACTTATTTTATAGATTAAAATTAGGCTTTTTTCCTGCCCATAGTTTAAACTTTGCGCCCGCCAAACCCATATATAAGAAAGACTGTCCTACTTTGTCCTATTTTATTAAACCCCATTTTTTTTCTAAATAACGTGAGTTCGGGTTAAGCTAAAATCCTTATTACTTCATATTCTGCAACAATAAAAGAGCGTTCGTTTTGTCTTGAATTGTGGGAATTAGCTTAATTTATGCCTATCCGTATTCGTCAGCACGTCAATCCTTTAGCTCGTAAGTTTCAACAGCCGATATCTTTACCAAATTGGCAAGAAATTTATGCCGAAACTCAGCAAGATTTACATCTAGATATCGGTTGTGCGCGGGGCAGATTTTTGCTGGAGATGGCACAACAATACCCCACAACTAATTTTTTGGGAATTGAAATTAGAGCTTCTTTAGTAACCGCTGCCAATCAAGTCAGAGACGAATTAAATTTAGTCAATTTACACTATCTTTTTGGCAACATGAATAGTTCTGCTAAAGTATTGCTGCAATCTTTACCAGCCAATACTTTAAAGACTATT
Source organism: uncultured Pleurocapsa sp. (assembly GCA_964468145.1). Taxonomy (GTDB): domain Bacteria; phylum Cyanobacteriota; class Cyanobacteriia; order Cyanobacteriales; family Xenococcaceae; genus Waterburya. The sequence continues at coordinate 2,803 of CAYXWE010000201.1, read as the reverse complement.
TCGGTACAGTTTCCCGATCCTTGGTTCAAAAAACGGCACAATAAACGCAGAGTAGTGCAACCAGAGTTAGTTGAAATTTTAATTGATTATTTGGCACAAGGGGGACGGGTTTTTTTACAATCAGATATTGAGGAAGTGGCTCGCCAAATGCGCGATCGCTTTGCTGTTAATCCTTTATTGACTCTACAACATACAACCCCTTGGTTGGAGACTAATCCCTTGGCAGTACCAACTGAAAGAGAGCTATATGTGCTAGAACAAAACTTACCCGTATACAGAGTTATGTTCCAGAAGTCTTGATTTTCAACTGGGCTTTCTATCCTTGAATCGGATTTTTCTCGATACTTGTTCTTCTTCTCTTAATTGTATATGCTCGACACAATTTCTAAATTACCCAAGTGGCTTACCAGAGGTTTAGTATTACCGTTATTAGTACTCAATGGTTGGCTATTAATTTTAGTATTTGAGTATTTTGAGTCTTTTATTACTATTTTTGCCACTGCTACCCTACTTTCGTTCATCTTAGATTATCCTGTTCGTTTTTTAGAGCAGAGAAAAATTAGAAGAGCGATCGCTATTTTGATTGTTTTACTAACAGGTATCTTACTCTTGAGCGTTATTGGTATAACCGTGATTCCGATTTTGCTCGATCAGCTTAACGGATTGCTAGAGCGTTTGCCAAGCTATGTGGCATCTGGTAGCGAGCAAGCTCAAGCTTTTGAACTTTGGGCAGAGGAACGTAACTTTCCTGTTAGCGTCAGTAATATAGTTGTCGAAGCTTTAAATCGAGTTTCTTATCAATTACAGGAATTAAGCGGTCAAATTTTAGGTAGCTTCTTTTCGGTAGTTGGCAGTTTATTAGATTTAATATTAACTATCATTTTAACTTTCTATTTATTACTGCATGGTACTGAGTTATGGTCAGATTTATTTCAAATATTTCCCGATGAAGTCGGCGAGAAAATTCAGGATTCTTTAAAGCAGACTTTTAACAATTACTTTGTCGGACAATTAACTGTTGCTTCAGTGATGGGGGTAACAATTACTATTACCTTTTTCATTATTCAAGTACCATTTGCCCTGTTGTTTGGTTTAGTAGTAGGAATTATGGCACTATTTCCTTTTGGTGCGGGTTTAAGTATTAGCTTAGTTAGTTTTTTGATGGCATTAAAAAGTATCTGGTTGGGATTGCGAGTTTTGGCAATAGCTTTTGTCGTCGAGCAAATTGTAGAAAGCGTAATCGCGCCTCGTTTGTTAGGAGAATTTACAGGTTTAAATCCTGTCTTGGTTTTAGTTTCATTGTTAATTGGCGCGCAGCTTGGTGGCTTTTTGGGCTTGATTTTGGCAGTACCAGCAGCAAGCTTTATTAAAAGCCTGCTGACAATTTTTAAACCATCACCAGAACACAGAGAACTAACATTAAAAGTATAATTTTCTAAATAGTTAAATTTGCCATAAATATGATTGCTATCTATCCAGGCAGCTTCGATCCGATTACCTTAGGGCATATAGATATTATTGAAAGAGGAGCAAAATTATTTGATAAAGTGATTGTAGCCGTTCTTTCTAATCCTAGTAAAAATCCCTTATTTACCGTTGACAAAAGATTAAAACAAATTGCTGAATGCACCAAACACATTCACAATGTAGAGGTAGATAGCTTTGGTGGTCTAACCGTTGAATATGCTAAGGAAAATCGGGCGGGAGTTTTATTAAGAGGTTTACGAGTCCTCTCTGATTTTGAAAAAGAATTACAAATGGCACATACCAATAAAACTCTCAACTCTGAAATTGAAACTGTATTTTTAGCAACTACCAAAGAGTATAGTTTTTTGAGCAGTAGTATTGTTAAAGAAATCGCTCAATTTGGAGGGTCAATCGATCATTTAGTTTCAGCAAATATTGCCCAAGATATGTATCAAAAGTATCAGAAACCATAGTCAAATATTAGTAAAGCTTGTAAAAGCAGCTATTAGAACTTAAATATGTTATTTTTATTGGCATTTTAATCTTATTTCGGTTACAAATAAGCTCGGACGATCGGGTTTAAGAATGTTACAAGAAAACTATATTTCAGAAGACACAGTAGAGTTCGATGAATCTTTAGTAGCAGCAACTGAGGCGGAAGATTCTCACTCTAGTTTTAATATCGAAATAGAATTAGACCGTTTAAAAGAATCAATTTTAAATAGCCCTGGCATTCCTCTAACCGGATCGATCGTTGTTGATGAAGATCTTTTATTAGAACAAGTTCAACATATACAGGAAAACCTCCCCACAGAATTGGCTACTGCGGTAGAGATAGTTAACCACAGACAAGAGATTATTGCCAACGCTCAAGGTTATGCTTGCCTGATTGTTAAATCTGCAGAAGAAAAAGCTCATCAAATCGTACAGGAGTCTGCTATTGTTCGTCAGGCGGAATTAGAAGGAGCAAAAATCCGACTACGAATAGAACAAGAATGCGAACAGCTACAACAAACGACAAGAGAGGAAGTAGATCGATTGTATCAAAATGCGATCGCTGAATGTCAAGCAATTCAAACAGATGCAGACAACTATGCAGATGATGTTTTGGCAGACTTAGAGCAAAGACTACAAGAAATGTTGATAATTGTTCAAAATGGTCGTTGCCAACTTAATTTAGAATCGGCAAAATCAGAATCCGAGCTATAGTCGTCAATTTATCTTTTATCTGCTATCTTTTGTAGATTCAATTGATAGTCGAGCAAAAATCTTAAATAATGACAACTATATCCCCTACAAAAAAGAAGTTTTTAAACTCCATTAATTACTTTAGAGG
>CAYXWE010000200.1:0-6705 GCA_964468145.1 uncultured Pleurocapsa sp. | reverse complement strand
TTTGGACATTTCAGGAGAATTCATATGATATTCTCCGCCTTTTTTATATTTTACAAAACCGTAATTTTCCAGCTTTTTACCCTGAATTTCGGGGAAAGCTTTTTCATGAAAGGCAATAACTTCTTGTGCTAACTCCGCTACAGTCAAACCACCCAAGCGCGAAGTCGTACCAGCAAAGGCTAACTCTACTAAATCTACTCCTAAACCTAATGCTTCAAAGATTTGCGCCCCATGGTAAGAAGATAACAAAGAAATTCCCATTTTAGAGAGAATTTTAAGCAATCCTGCCTCAATAGACTTACGATAGTTTTGTTGCGCTTGATTTAAACTAATAGCTTCGATACGCTCGTTTGCTATTAATTTTTGAGTTTTAGGATCGTTCCACCACTGACGAACACTTTCTAAAGTTAAGTAAGGACACACTGCCGAAGCACCATAACCAATTAAACAGGCATAATGGTGAGTACTCCAACATTGAGCAGTATCTACTACCAAAGAAGTCCGTAAGCGTATTCCCTGACGAATTAAATGATGGTGAACTGCACCGACGGCAAGTAGAGGAGGAATATAACTATATTCTGTACCGATTTCAATCGAGCGATTACCCTCTGGGTACGCTTCGCGATCGCTCAAAATAATGATTTCAACTCCTGCCTCAACCGCATCGGTAGCCTGCTTACAGAGATTATCTATCGCTTCTTGTAAACCACCAGGGCCCGTTTCAATTTTATACAGGGTAGATAATTTCTGAGATTTGAAATCAGAAGACTCGATTGCACTTAATTCTTCATCGTTAATAATTGGCGACTTTAACTTCAGCATTCTGGCATCTTCAGGCTTCAAGTTCAGTAAGTTGCCTTTTGCCCCCAACTGCATTGATAAAGACATGACCAAACTTTCCCGTAGGGGATCGATCGCAGGGTTAGTTACCTGAGCAAATCTTTGCTTGAAGTAGTCGTATAACAATCTCGGCTTATTAGAAAGTACTGCCAAGGGAATATCATCGCCCATACAGAAAGTAGGCTCTTTCCCATTGATTGCCATCGATTGAATAATTAATTCTAAATCTTCGGCGGTATAACCAAATGCTGTCTGTTGCTGTAGTAATTGTTCACTAGTCAAGAGGTTTTTGCTACCAAACTCTTGAACCTCAATATCCTGACGATGTTCTTTGACCCACTTTCCATAAGGATTAGCTTTAGCTACTCGTTGTTTGACATCCCAGTTGCGTAGTACTTCTTTTGTTTTGAGATCGACCACAATAGTTTGACCGGGGCCTAATCTACCTTTCTCTACTACTTCTTCATCGGGTAAATCCACAACTCCTGTTTCTGAACCCACTACCACATAACCATCTTTAGTAATAGTGTAACGAGCAGGACGCAAACCATTGCGGTCTAAGGTCGCCCCAACAGTCTTACCATCGCTAAATACTAGCAGTGCAGGGCCATCCCAAGGTTCTTGCTGCCCGTTGTGATATTCATAAAAATCTACGATTTCAGGATATTCTTGCAATCCTGGTTGATTTTTGTAGGCTTCTGGGACAAGAATCATTGCTGCTTCTGAGATGCTGCGACCAGTTCTAACCAGCAATTCCATTGCACTGTCTAAGTTATAGGAGTCGCTATTGTCGTTATTAACAATCGGTGTTAGCTTGGCAATCTCCTCATGAGTCCATCCTGGCAATGTAGCGTCGCTATAGTTAGAAACTAATTCTTTTTCTCGGTTACTCATCCAGTTGATATTACCCAGAAGAGTATTAATTTCACCGTTATGACCTAAGATCCGCATTGGTTGAGCGAAAGGCCACTTGGGCATGGTATTGGTACTAAAGCGACGATGATACACAGCAAAAGTACTTTCATAATCAGGATTGGCTAAATCTTGATAAAATTCACCCAAAATAACCGATCGCACCATACCTTTATAGACAATAGTACGACAGGAGAAAGAACAGATATAAAAGTCATCTGATAAATGTTTGCCGACTTGAGATCTCGCTATGTATAGTTTGCGGTCTAAATCGTCTCCCGTTAAACCTTCAGGAGAACTGACCACAATTTGTTCGATCGAGGGTTGATAATTTCTAGCTTGCTCTCCTAATACTTCTGGCTTTACTGGAACTTCTCGCCAACCCAATACAGTTAAATTTTCTGCCTCTACCGTTTCTTCAATAAATTTTTTCGACTCAGCAACTTTATTTGAGTCTTGAGGTAAAAATACCATTCCCACTCCCCAAGCTTCTGTTGCTGGTTGAGGAATATCATTACTATTAAACCAATCTGCAAATATTTTCTGTGGCAGTGCAGTCATAATCCCTGCACCGTCTCCCGAATCGCGATCGGCACTACATCCACCCCGATGCTCCATACATCCTAGAGCTTTGAGAGCTTGAGTAACAATCTTGTTACTTTCTCTGCCATCCTGATAAGCAATAAAACCTACACCACAAGCATCCCTTTCTTCTACTAGCCATTTTTGACCCCCAAAAGGTTTGCGAGAGGATTTTGTTGATAATCCAAACTGAATTGCATTTTCATCAATTTTTTTTGATTTCATTTCTTGCTTGCTCATACAAATTTAATAAATTATTTAACTATCGATCGCCTTAGTGGCGCGTGCTACTATTGTGTGCCTGTCCTTTGTCTAGGGTTCTCATTTTTCCTTGCAGGAATTACCAAACCCTGATATCGATCGCATCTTTGTTTCAATTTCGTTTTAAAGCTAAAAGTATAGACATCGACTATCCATGAATAAAAAAATGCGTGGTGTAAATTTTAATTTTTTTAAAACCAATGGGTAAAATCATCTATTAACTAAGGTTTGAGAATCTAGTCTTGCTACCTAAGCCTTCGTAAAAAAATCAAATAGTATTGGTCTGTGCCACTATTAGGACTAAAGAATTCTATATCTCATTTCCAAGTATGAATGCTTTTGCGTTATGGCTTACCACAGCTATTTTTTTAGACGACATTGAGTAATTTACGATTGTCAGCATTTTTAGTATGGATATTTTAGCAATCAAATAGCCGATCGTTCTTCTTTTTTAGGCATTCCCTTAGATTAAAACTAAAAAATAAAAAGCATCTCATAGCTGAAGAATCAATTTACAGCTAGCTTCTCATTGTAGCTGAAGTGGCTGCCCCGAAAAGCTTCATTAACTACATTTAGTAGCTTGCTTATCTATTGGCTGACTAATTCTGGCGAAAAACATTCATTATTGTTCGCTTCAGTATTTCTACTTGTGGTCGTACCAATCTAAATCCGCTAAACTTTAATCGATCTTTAATTGAGACCGCAATAATGCTAGTTTTCCCATTCCCTTGATGAAGATTGAATGTGGATTCATTATTTTTGGAGGAAAATGTATTTCAATTTTCCTCAATTGTCTGTTATCTTTTGTTTAAGTTTATTTATCGAACGATTTTTTGACAATTACATCTCAATCTAATTCCAGCGATCGCGCAATCTAAGTTTATATATTTGTTGCCAACACAATAAAAATAATTAGTCATTATGTCTCAGTCCACAAAAGTTAAGTCCAACAGCAATGCAGCAGTAGAAACTCAACCACTACCTTTAGCTCGTGGGACAACTGCTGCTACAGAAATTCGTCCTTGGGGTTCTTTTACTACTTTAGAAGAAGGTGCGGGCTATAAAATCAAACGGATCGAAGTAAATCCAGGTCATCGTCTTAGCTTACAGATGCACCATCACCGTAGCGAACATTGGATCGTAGTTTCAGGAACAGCAAAGGTGTCTTGTGGCGATCGCGAAATGATTTTGAGTAGCAATCAGTCTACCTATGTTCCTCAATGTACTTCTCATCGATTAGAAAACCCTGGGGTTATCAAGTTAGTTTTGATCGAAGTCCAAAATGGCGAATATTTAGGAGAAGACGATATTATTCGTTTTAGCGATGACTACGCTCGCCAGTAAGGTTGAAGGGATTTAATTTCGAGTTATTGGGACTATAATTCTTTTACTGTAGCATGGTCTTAAGTAAATAAGATCTTAGATTATGCTTCAAATAAGCCCTTCAGCAGCTCGAGAAATTCAACGTATCCAAAAAAATAAACTCCAGCCAGACACCCTCTTGAAACTGACAATTATTTCAGGAGGATGTTCTGGTTTTTTTTATCAGTTACAAATCGATAGTAAAAATAACATTGAAGATGTTGCAGTCCGTTCCCTAGAACTTAACGGAATTAAAATCTCGATCGACGAGACATCTTGGCAGTATGTAGAAAATCTCAAAATCGACTATGCTGAAGATCTCATGGGCGGTGGTTTTCGGTTCAATAACCCCCTGGCAAAAGACGTTTGCGGTTGTGGGATGTCTTTTGCGATCGATAAGAGCGATTAAATTGAATTTATACAACCCAAAAAATTCCCGTCCAAAATTGACATCGAACTATTAAATAACATACAATCAGAATTTGTCTGCTATTCTGTTAGCCACGATTAAAACTAATAGATTAAAGAGATTTAAAACTACATAAGCCAAGTATACAATGCCTACTATTCAGCAACTCATTCGTAGCGAAAGATCTAAATCGCAAAAGAAAACCAAATCCCCCGCCCTAAAAGAATGTCCTCAACGTCGAGGAGTTTGCACGAGGGTATATACCACTACTCCCAAAAAGCCCAACTCTGCATTGAGAAAAGTTGCTAGGGTACGTCTTACTTCTGGTTTTGAAGTAACAGCTTATATTCCAGGTATCGGACACAACCTGCAAGAACACTCTGTAGTATTGATTCGCGGAGGTAGGGTCAAAGATTTACCAGGGGTAAGATACCATATCGTTCGCGGTACTCTCGATACTACTGGAGTTAAAGATAGAGCGCAGAGTCGTTCCAAATACGGTACCAAAAAGCCCAAATCTTAGGCTAAATTCCAAGTTTGTGTAGAATTATTCTAGTTATTGAGGATAGCAGCCCCAAAAAATCTGATTCTGAAGAGTTGCCATTGCAGAAACAGATATTAGAATTATTACCCTCGAAAGATATTGACAAGCGATATCGATTCAGAACTATAAGCCCAAAAAACTATAGTTTTGAAAGCAATCGCTGCTGTTAGGCATTTGTAATGTCAAAAAAGCCCAAGCTATAGTATTAGCTGACCGTACTTTATAGCTGAGTCTGTTTCGATTAAAGTCGTGTCAATTTAATGAGATATTAATATTGAAAGCGTCTAATTCTCGTAAGTACCAATATTCTTTAAAAGTAAACAAATAATCCCATGTCTCGTCGTTCAACTAAGAAAAAACGCCCAGTCCCCCCAGATCCAGTCTACAATAGCCGTTTATTGAGCATGACTATTAGAAGAATCATGCGCAGCGGTAAGCAATCTTTAGCTTCGCGCATTATATATGATGCTATGAGTATCATTGGCGAAAGAACTGGCAACGAACCAATTGAAGTATTCGAGCAAGCAATCAAAAACCTCACTCCTTTAGTTGAGGTAAAAGCCCGTCGAGTAGGTGGAGCAACTTACCAAGTACCAATGGAAGTCAGACAAGGTAGAGGTACAACTTTAGCCCTGCGCTGGTTAATTCAATTCGCTCGTGCCAGGGGCGGACGTACCATGGCTGGCAAACTAGCTAGCGAAATCATGGATGCTGCCAATGAAACTGGTGGAGCAATGAAGAAAAGAGAAGAAACCCATCGTATGGCAGAGGCAAATAAAGCTTTTGCTCACTATCGCTACTAAAATGTTGTTTTGATCCCTTAGAGAAAACTCAATGAGGGAGATTTGGACAGGGAAACAGATCGAGAGAACTGTCGGTGTAATCTCTCTTTTTTGGCAAGGGGATCGAGGCAACAAACACCAAAATCTCTTGAGTGCCGTTTTAATTATTTGACTAGTTTAGTTTTTTAATTAAATAAAAGTATAAGATGATAAACGGTATAAAAAAGTAAACAATTAGCAACTTCATCCTGCAAAACGCAAGGAGGTATTTGTGGCACGTACCATCCCGCTAGAGCGAGTCCGAAATATTGGCATTGCTGCTCATATAGACGCGGGCAAAACAACAACAACCGAACGCATTCTATTCTACACTGGCATTGCCTATAAAATGGGCGAAGTTCATGATGGTGCAGCCACCATGGACTGGATGCAGCAAGAGCAAGAAAGAGGAATCACTATTACTGCTGCTGCTATCAGTACTAGCTGGAAAGATCACAAAGTAAACATCATCGATACCCCAGGTCACGTTGACTTCACCATTGAAGTAGAGCGATCGATGCGGGTTTTAGATGGGGTAATTGCTGTGTTTTGTTCCGTAGGGGGCGTGCAACCCCAATCAGAAACTGTTTGGCGACAGGCAAATAGGTATAACGTACCTAGAATTGCCTTTGTTAACAAAATGGATCGTACTGGGGCAAATTTCTTTAAAGTTTACGAACAAATTAAAGAACGCCTCCAAGCCAATGCAGTACCCATTCAAATTCCCATCGGTAGTGAAGGAGAATTTGAGGGCATTGTCGATCTGGTACGGATGAAAGCCGTTATCTATAAAGATGATTTAGGAAAAGATATAGAAGAAGCGGATATCCCAGCCGAACTTTTACCCCAAGCTCAAGAATACAGAACTAAATTAATCGAGTCTGTAGCTGAGGTTGATGAGGCACTCCTAGAGAAATTTATGATGGAGGAAGAATTCGACGAGGCAGAAATAAAGGCTGCAATTCGTCAAGGTA
>CAYXWE010000199.1:0-6765 GCA_964468145.1 uncultured Pleurocapsa sp. | reverse complement strand
GCAGCAGCGTGCATGGTCATACCAGTTGCCAAGCCATCATCAACTAGAATTACGGTGCGATCGCGCACATTTAGAGGTGGTCGCCCGCCTCGGTAAAGATATTTTCTACGTTCTAGCTCTTGCTGTTCTCGTGCAGCAGTGCGGGCGATCGCTTCAGATGATATATGCAGACCTTCTATTAGTTTCTGGTTGAGTAGACGAACGCCACCGTCAGCAATTGCACCCATAGCAAATTCTTCCCGACCTGGTACACCTAATTTACGTACTAGAAAAACATCTAGGGAGGCATTAAGTACCTTGGCAACTTCAAAAGCTACAGGAACGCCACCACGAGGCAATCCTAACACTATTACATCTTGACGATTGGCGTAAATTTTTAATGTCTGCGCTAGCTTTTGACCAGCTTCGATTCGGTCTCGAAATAACATTTATTAACTCAGATAATTGAAGAATTAAAGGGTAAAGCAATATGCAATGCACAATTAATTATGCTTGGGTACTTATTTAAACTTGTTCGTTCAATGTTAAATGCAATCTCCCATACACTGCTTCAAAACAGCAATACTAGTATAGGTATCAAAACAATTGACTATTATTATCTTGTCACTCCTGCTAAAGCAATTAAAAGCACTATGAAAGTTTCCTCTAAGTTGGCGATGAATAATGCTAGTAAATCGTCGCGAATACATAATTATATTGTCGTCAAGCAGTTTGTAATGCCATTGTGGAAAATCGGCAATTATTTTGTTGAGTAAATACATCGTTTAATTATTTAGGGAATTTTCAAATATTCAAACGCGTTTAAGCGCGATCGCTTACACTAGTTTTGCAGCTATCAATTGTTATGTCTGGTTAAGATTAGAGTAGATTATATTTTTAACGAGACAACTTGCTCAATTTACGCTGCACCTCGACCAGATTTTTGGCATTCAGTCTTAAAAAGATTGAACGCAGATAATTTTAAATGCAAAAATGTAGTCTTATTTTTGAGTTTGAGCGTCTGCCTGCTATTTGTAGACTATCTATTCTAAATGGCATGATTCGTCATTCAAAAGATAGATAAATCTTCCAGCAACCATTTATAAACGCTATAAGTCTGTAGCTTTTAAAATATTCTTAAAGGTTGGTGGGGTTATAAGAACTGCTATAAGCCAATTTCTTTTAGGCATTGATTATTCTTCCTACTTATGAAAGATAAAAAAATAGTTTACCTAACTTAACTTGATAGATATAGTTTGCAAAAACTTAGATTATATTTAGCTTTGAGGTCTAACTTCATGTTTATCCCGCCTGGTTTTAGCCAAGAATCTATTCAGGCAAATTTAGGTTACATAGTTTATTACACCAACGATCTTCCGCCTTGGAATAATTCCGAAAGTTATCAAGAAACATTAGTATTTTTACATGGTTTGGGCGGTGGTTCTTCAGCTTACGAATGGTCAAAAGTTTATCCTGCCTTGGCGACTGAATATCGCATCTTTGCACCAGATTTACCTGGCTGGGGTAGATCTGCCCATCCAGAACGCAACTATCAAGTAGAAGATTATATTTTAAGTATTGAAAAATTTATCGAACGTACTTGCAATGAACCCGTAACGGTTATTGCTTCAGCACTTACGGCAGCCTTTACTATTCGTGCAGCGATCGCTCGTCCCGAACTATTTAAGTCTTTGATTTTGACTACCGCAGCAGGATTAAATGAGTTTGGCAGAGATTATCAAGAAAACTTTTTTACCAAGCTAGCAGCTACGCCGATAGTCGATCGCTTACTCTATAGTACGGGAGTGGCTACCAGTTTTGGCATTCGCAGCTTTTTGGAACAGAGACTCGCGCGTTCCCTTGCGTCTTACGCCGACGCGGGGTCGCTCGTCAATTTGCTAAAAGCGATCGCGTATATCCTGAAATGGTAGAAGCTTATTTGCAGTCGGCGCAACAACCCAACGCAGAATATGCTGCATTGTCTTTTGTCCGAGGAGATCTTTGTTTCGATTTGACTCAATATATTGCTCGATTAACTATTCCTACAGCATTGATTTGGGGTCAGGCATCAGAATACACAGGACCGAGAATAGGACATCGTTTAAAAGAAATCAATCCTGACGCAATTAAGATTATGTATCAGTTAGATGATGTGGGTTTTACGCCTCAACTGGAACTACCAGCCGTCACTATTGGACTAATTCGTCAGTTTTTACCCATACTTCAATCCCACGATGCTTAATTATCTGATTCCCGCTCGATCTCGCCTAAAACGATCGCCACTCCCCGAGTCACCTTAAATTCCTGACAGAGCAGAATAATCGCAACCGTCATCGGTACGCCCAAAATCGCGCCAGGAATACCCCATACCCAACCCCAAAAAGCGATTGAAAACAGAGCCACAAAAGGCGATAGTTGCAGACTTTTACCTTGTAATCGCGGATCGACAAAGTTGCCCATCACAACTTGAATTACAGCTAATCCGATTAAAGTGGCAATGGCACGACCAGCACCATTAAATAGTAAGGCTATTAAAGTAGGAGGAATTACCGCGATAATCGAACCCAAGGTGGGAATATAGTTAAGCACAAAGCCAATTATGCCCCAAACAAATGCCAGATCGACTCCGACAATAAAACACCAAACAATAGTTAAAGCTCCTGTTAACAAGCTGGTGAGAGTCATAACCCAAAGATAGCGTCGTAGCTTTTCACTGGTATTGCTGACCGCGCTAATTAGGCGATCGCTCGTGGGAGAAGCAAAGGCTTTTTGTATCTTTTGACGATACTGAGCAACTTCTAATAAAAGTAAAACTAATAAAGAGATAGTCAAAACCGTCAGGCTAGCTACCGATAGCAACGAACGAACTCCACCAATAGCTTGTTCTGTAAGGCGATCGGATGTCCCACCCGACTGAGAATTGAATGAGGGAATTGGTAAACCGCGATCGCTCGCCCATTCTCTGGCGGTAGTTGCTATTTGTTGTAGGCGATCTAAATATTGTGGGAGTTTCGGTTCAATAATTTCTTCACTTAAAGACAATGCCCCCACTGCGATACCTACAACGCCACATAGCAGCAATAAAACCAAAATCAGGCTCAGCCACCGAGGCAATTTTTTTTCCAGTCTTTGCTGTAACGGATGCACCAAAATCGTAATAAAAAAAGCAAATGCTAGAGGCATCGATATCGGTCGAGTTGCCTTGAGCGCAGCTACAACTAAGATGGTGGCAATAACTGCCATTAAAATTTTGGTGGTTTTGTTCGATGTTTGCATAGATGTTAGCGGGAAAGTAGATCGAGCAACCAATCTGTTAATTTTCAGGAATAATTATTCCTTCAGAGAAAGAAATATTTTTTTCTATCCGCCCAGGAGAACAACTAACATACGGCGACCACGAAAATATTAAAAATTATATTACCTAGTTATTAGTTCATCATTTCCTACCAAAGGAGTATGATGTATTGCGTTTCTAACTTTTAACACGCTCTTCTAATCTGACTATACTTCCCGTCTCATCTGTGCGATAAATCCAATTTCTGATACCATCGCTGACTATTACTTGCCATCCAGAAGTAATTGCTTGAGTGCAGATTTCTTCAGGTCTGCCCAATCCCAAACAACCATCAGACCACTGTTGGGGTTGAGCTTTGACAATTTGCATTGCAGAAATAGTTTTGCTGGTTCGTTTGACGGCATCGTTGAGGACGGCAGTTTTTACGTCGTCAGGAAGGGTAGTAGTATCGGCAGTCAACAGATTTATCGGCTGTTCGTCTTGTAAATTTGGCGCGGGAATTAAGCTAGTTTGAGCGATTGCTGAGGTTAGACTCCAAGGTTTTATCCAGATAAATGCGATCGCGCCTGCTGTTAAAATAATTAAAGGTAATAAATTGGGTTTTATTTGCTTCATAGCTGGTTGAAGTTTTTATTTCTACTCGATTGCAAGAGCTACATTACATAATTACATAATTGTCTGTGTTTGCTTGTTGTCCAGTCCTTCTTGGGAATGGTCTAAACGCAACTCTCCTTGAGGTAACTCTCGTAACTCTTCGGGGGTTTGTTTACCCACCGCACCTTTGGCTACTGTCACTCCACCATCAGCTAGCCATAATGCACCTGTAACGTAACTCGCCTCATCGCTGGCTAAGAAGGCACAGACATTCGCCATTTCTTCTGGCGTACCTCTTCTTGCCATTGGAGTAGCGTTAATCAGCATTGATTCCATTTGGTCGGTCATTGGACCTGTTTCCTTGTGTGTCCAAGCTGTATCGATCGCCCCTGGACAAAAACAGTTTACCCGCACGCCGTATTTAGCCTGTTCTACCGCTACTCCTTTAACAAATGAGTGCATCCAACCCTTGGTACCGCCGTAGGGCGTATTTTGAGCCAAACCGTTAAAACCTGCTTCCGAACCAGCACAGACTATATTGCCTCTAGTTTTTTGCAGATGGGGCAACGCATATTTAGTCATCAAAAAAGCCGATCGCAAATTCATCCTTAAGGTGCGATCGAATGCCTCTAGTGGATAATCTTGAGTTTCGGCTACGGCTAGAAATACTCCTGCGTTATTAACTAAAATATCTAACTGACCGTATTTATCGATCGCCGTTTTAACGCACTTTAAAGCCTCCTCTTCTTCTGCTACATCTCCACAACAGGCTGTAGCTTCCCCACCATAATCTTTAATTGCAGCCACCACATCATCTAGAGGATCGTAAGGCAAACTATTAGCTACTACCTTTGCTCCTTCCTTAGCTAGTTTATGAGCGACCGCTTCCCCAATACCCGTACCTGCACCCGTGACAATTGCCACCTTATTCTCAAAACGTCTCATGATTTAACTCTGTTTAGGCTACAAAAAAAAATTAATTATGCTTACATACATTCTCGTTAAACATACAGCCGTTTTCAGTTGAATGGACTACGTTTAGAATTAGTTGGCTCGTAGCTATAAGCTATAAGCCATAAGCTTTAAGCTTCTTCTAATCATTTCAATAACTGTGATCTACTAACGTAACGTGAAAAACGCTGTAATTCTTTTTTTCTCTGCTATTAGCTATAGATAAATTGGTAATTGGTAATAAAAGCTAATCAAAAGTCTATCGCAAGTTGTAAAAAGTTCTTTGTATTTTGTCTGTTTTTTAATTGGAAATAGTTGCGATCGCTAAAACCAGAATTTTAGGCGTTAACGATCGACAATCTCAATACTCCAATTACTCTAGCGTCTTAAAATAAAGCGAAACTATCAAATTTTTTAGAGAGTCTAATCTTCCACTTCTTCTTTTAAATCTTCTGCTCCCTCATCTATATCTTCTCCCAGCTCTTCAGCTTCTCCTTCGGTTTCTACTTCACAACCAGTCAGACCCACAGAACCAGCAAGTAAAACGAAAACGCTGAGAACCAAGCCAACAGTTTTGCGCCAATTATAATTTTTCATTTATTCAAACTCCTAAAATTTAAATTAATCCTATTTCTGATTACTAATATCGATCAAGATTGAAGCGATTAACATCATTCATTTGATAGAAGTTAAAACTATGCCCGAAAATTCTAATTTAACTAGATTTAGATTTGCCCTAAGCATTCAAAATATAAGACATCTAGCTATTTTTTATTAGTCTTACTCAAGAAAATACTGATTATTTCGTAAACCAGTAGTTTTTCCTTCAGCAGTCATCTGAAGTAAGTTTTGCACTTGAGTATCGGTCGTGAAAAATAATGTAGTCTCGATCGCCCTGTTAAAACTTTTGCTCGTTATTAGTAAACTATCTTTTCTCGGTCGAGCTATTCGTCATTCTAAAGATAGATACCCAGGCTTAGTTTATTCTTTTTAATATTAAATAGGTATTTAACAATGAACAAATAATAAAGACTCTAAATGAATGAAACGTCTATTAATGACCAGTCCTGTAGCGATCGCCGCTTTCTGGATTGGTATTTATCTTACTATTACACTGTTACCGTTATTGATACTGCTATTTTATGCTCCACCAGAAACTAGAGGATTTTGGACTGAGTTTTCGGTAGCTTTAGGTTTTATTGGGCTAGCGATGATGGCACTTCAATTTGCCCTAACTGCCAGAATTAATCGTATTGAAGCTTCTTACGGGATAGATATTATCCTTCAGTTTCACCGCTATACGTCCATCGTTGCCTTTGGTTTGGTTCTGATTCATCCTTTAATTCTATTCATCGTCGAACCCGAAACTCGGCAGCTGTTAAATGTCTTGGAAGCTCCCTGGCGGGCTAGATTTGCCGTAGCATCAACTACCGCCCTAATCTTATTGGTAGCTACTTCTATCTGGCGCAAGCGTTTTAAAATTCCCTACGAACCCTGGCGTATTCTGCACGGAATTTTAGCGGTGGCAATTATTGCCTTTGGTTTGGCTCATGCTTTGGGAGTAAGTTACTATCTGAGCCTATTTTGGAAAACCGTCCTTTGGAGTGCGATTGCCATATTAGCTCTCTGGCTGCTGATTTACGTTCGGGTTGTCAAACCTGGGTTTATGACCAGAAAACCCTATTTAGTAGAAGAAGTAATTCCCGAACGCGGTAACGTTTGGACATTAGCACTAAGACCCCACGGACACTCTGGGATACAGTTTGAACCAGGACAGTTTGCCTGGATTACCCTGGGTATTTCCCCCTACGGGATGCGAGAACATCCCTTTTCTATATCTTCTAGCGCGGTATCTCCCGAACGTTTAGAATTTGGCATCAAAGCTTTAGGAGATTTCACCAAGCGAATTAAAGATGTTAAGCCAGGAACAAAAGCCTATCTCGATG
>CAYXWE010000198.1:0-6770 GCA_964468145.1 uncultured Pleurocapsa sp. | reverse complement strand
CATTAATGCCTAAAGCTATCAACCTTTGTTTTTAATCTTCATTACTTTAATAATTTCATCAACCGTAGCTTCAGGAATCGAAAGTAAATTAGATAATTGAAATAACATTTGTAGTTCTTCATTAAACAATGCCCCGTCAGATAAAGTAATATCCGTGGCGATCGCAAATACGGTTTCGTAGAGATATTCGGGAAGATTGGGCAAAGCAAGTTCTAATAAAGTGTCTACATCATGTTCTTTGACTATTTTGATGAGTTTTTTTAAAGTTTGTAGATTGAGCCACTCCCCTAAATGCGTTTTGACAAGCGATCGCTAACAAAAAAACCTACATGAATAAAGTAATTATCCCTGCAGATTTTTAATTTTTAATTATTTTATTTGAATTTTTAGCTACTTAGCTAGCAACAGATTCGGGAGGATTGCTAGCAGAAGGACGGCGAGAAATCACGCGATCGATTAAACCGTACTCTTTGGATTCTTCAGCAGACATAAAAAAGTCTCTTTCAGTATCTTCTTCGATTTTAGATAAAGGTTGACCAGTATGATCTGCTAGGTGTCCATTAAGTTTTTGTTTGAGATACAAAATTTCTTTGGCTTGAATTTCAATATCTGTTGCTTGTCCTTGTGCGCCACCGAGGGGCTGGTGAATCATAATTCGTGAATTGGGCAAACTCATGCGCTTGCCTTTTTCTCCTGCACTCAATAAGAATGCACCCATAGAGGCAGCCAAACCAATACATATCGTACAAACATCAGGGCGAATTTGATTCATAGTATCAAACATACCCATTCCCGCAGATACCGAACCACCAGGGGAGTTGATGTAGAGATAAATATCTTTTTCTGGATCTTCTGCTTCAAGAAATAACAACTGTGCCACTACTAAGTTGGCAATTTCATCGGTTACTTGCTGTCCCAAAAAGACAATTCTCTCTCGAAGCAAACGAGAGTAAATATCAAAAGCGCGATCGCCGCGACCTGAACTTTCTATAACTGTAGGAATCATGCAGCTATGCCTTATATATGTTTTGTCTAATTTAATTATTTGATTGTAGCTAATTTAGGTATTTAAGGTTATGACTGATAGCGGTCTAAAAGGGCTTGCAATCCACCTTGATAACCCGCGCCCACTGCATTAACTCGCCACTCGCCATCTTTGCAATATAGTTCTGCCATAATCAAAGCAGTTTCAATAGAAAAGTCTTCTGTGAGATCGTAGCGCGCTACTTCTTCGCTATTTTCCGCATTTACCACCCGTACAAAGGCATTTTGTACTTGACCAAAGTTTTGTTGTCTGGCTTGTGCTTCATGAATAGTCACTGTCATGATAATTTTGTGAACTTCAGCGGGGACTTGTTTGAGGTTGACTTTAATTACTTCGTCGTCTCCTTCTCCCGCACCAGTACGGTTATCTCCCAAGTGTTCTACAGACTTACCAGCATCGGGACTAGTAAGGTTATTGTAGAAAATAAAATGATTATCAGAAAGCAATTTTTCATTGCTGTCTACCAAAAAAACCGAGGCATCAATATCAAAATCCCCCCCAGTATCTGTAACATTAGTATCCCAACCCAAACCAACAAATACTTCACTCAATCCTGGAGCAACTTTTTCTAAAGATACTCGTTGTCCTTTGCTCAAATTTACTGCCATGTTTATCAGTTATCAGTTATTAGTTATTAGTTATTAGTTATCAGTTGAATATCGAAAGTGCGACCTTACCTTATTTTTGATATCGATCGACTAAAGCTTGTAGTCCACCTTCATAACCCGCGCCTACCGCATTCATGCGCCACTCACCATCTTTACGGTAAAGTTCAGCCATGATTAAAGCAGTTTCGATCGAAAAGTCTTCTGTCAAATCGTAGCGAATGACTTCTTGTTCATTCTCCGCATTGACAATACGCACATAAGCATTACTCACCTGTCCGAAGTTTTGTTGGCGTTTGTCTGCTTCGTGGATCGTAACGGTAATAATTACTTTATCGATGTCAGTAGGAACAGTTGTTAAATTGACATCAATAATTTCGTCATCTCCTTCCCCCGCACCAGTACGGTTGTCTCCCCGCTGTTGAATTGATTGGTCTGGATCTGGGCTAATTTGATTGTTGTAAAAAATAAAGTGTTTATCCGAAATCAGTTTTTCGGTAGCGTCGATCAAAAACAAAGAGGCATCAATATCAAAATCTCCTCCAGTGTCGGTTACGTTCACATCCCAACCCAAACCAATAAAAACTTGTTTTAATCCAGGGGATGCCTTTTCTAAAGAAATTCTTTGTCCTTTGCTGAGATTAATTGCCATAAGTTTACTTATCCTAAGTTTATTATGTGGTTTTAAACGATTTACAACAGATAGCTATGGATATCGATCCTACTTATAATAGCTATTTTAATCAGCGATGTTTTAGACTACTTTCAAATAAAGTGATTATCAAAAAATTAAGGTTTTCAATATGATAGACATTCTAAATAAACCACCACAAAGTTATCAGGGGCAATTTGGCGAATATACTATTACCAAAAACGATCGCTTAGAAGTAATTATTTATCGGGCGGGTTTGGTAATTGCAGCGGGAAGCTTCGCTATGGCTAGTAATTTATTTTTTGCTCAAGGTGAAGCTGCTTTACCAGCGATAACACCTCTATTTGCCTTATTTTCTCTTGGTTTGGGAGTTAGCTTATTCTTTATTCATATTTATATGAAGGCTTTGCATCGGGTACTTCAAGGCTTTTGGTTAATTGGAACAGTTGCCACTATTGCGATCGCATACTCTAGCAACGAACCTTTGGCGCAGTATATTTACAATCATCCCGTAACTTTATTTGGTACTGGCTTTACTTTTGCAGCCTTGACAGGAATCTTTTTTAAAGAGGCTTTTTGTTTTAATCGTGCAGAGACAAAGATACTTACTCCTGTTGTTCCCTTGTTGTTATTAGGGCATCTAGCAGGAATTATCCCTGTAGAAATGGAACAGGCTCTATTAGGTATTTGGTCGATTGGCTTTAGCGTTTTTGCCATTCGTAAAATGACTCAAGAAATTGACCCCGATATTGGCGATAAATCAGTGTTTGCCTATTTAAAAGCAGAAGCAGCAAAAAACTAAGTAACCTGAATTCAGGATAAGCTTAAATACTTGATATGACAGATTTAATTAATCCCCTTGCTGACAAGCTAGCAATTATTCAACTCCTCAATCAATTTGGTCTGGCGATCGATTTACGAGATTGGGATAGTTTGCGTAATTTGTTTGCCGAATCAGTAGTATTTGACTATTCATCTATTGGCGAGGTTGCAGGTACTCTCAAACCAGAAGAGATTGCTGATACTGCAAGCAACGACTTGGGTGGTTTTGAAGCCACTCAACACGTTATTACCAATCATGTAGTAGAACTATCGGGTAATACTGCTACCTGTAAAGCTCACGTTCGAGCAATGCACCTTTTGCCTAATAACGATTTAGAATCGATGCTGGAAATAGGGGGGTACTATATCGCGGGGCTAACTCGCAAGGATTCGAGCTGGAAGATTGAGACTTGGAAATTTGTTATCTTGTGGTCTAAAGGCGAGTTTAAACTTTTCGATCTCGCCAAAAAACAGCCATCAGATTGAGGGTTTATTTTGATAATACTTATATTGCTAAACCCTTAGAAGCCAACCACTCTGGGTTATAAAGACGGGATTGATATCTGCCACCACCATCGCAGAGTACGGTAACTATAGTATGACCAGGGCCCATTTGTTTGGCAAGAGCGACTGCTGCACCGACGTTAATACCCACAGAACCACCCATAAACAAGCCTTCTTTATTTAAAAGTTGATAAATAACGCGAACGCACTCGCGATCGTCAATTTGAATCCCGTCGTCTATGGGTGCGCCTTCCATATTGCCCGTAATGCGACTATTACCAATACCTTCGGTGATAGATTTGCCTTCGGGTTTAATTTCTCCTGTTTTAATATAACTATATAAACCGCTACCCATGGGATCTGCTACTACACAGCGCACATTAGGATTTTGATCTTTGAGATACATCGAAACCCCTGCATAAGTACCGCCCGTACCCGTAGCTGCTACCCAACCATCAACCTTACCATCGGTTTGCGCCCAAATTTCTGCCCCAGTGGTTTCGTAGTGGGCATTGCGATTAGCTAGGTTTTCAAACTGATTTGCCCAAATAGCATTATCCATTTCTTCGGCGACGCGCCCCGATACCTTGACATAATTGTTAGGATTTTTGTAGGGTACTGCGGGAACAAGACGTACTTCTGCACCCAATGTTCTTAGAGTATCAATTTTTTCCTGGGACTGAGTTTCGGGGATAATAATCAGACATTTATAACCTTTGGCATTACAAATATGAGCCAAACCAATACCCGTATTACCTGCAGTACCTTCGACTACTGTTCCCCCTGGTTTTAGCAGTCCCTTTTTTTCTGCATCTTCGATAATGTAAAGGGCAGCGCGGTCTTTTACCGAGCCACCAGGGTTGAGAAACTCAGCTTTACCCAGTATTTCGCATCCAGTTTCTTCGCTAAAGCTGTTGAGGCGAATTAAAGGAGTATTTCCTACTGTAGCAACAAAACCATGTTTAATATCCATATTTATAAAAGCACTTTTTATCAACTCTCTAGTCTTTAGATTACCTGAATTTTGGAACTCAAGTTGGAACTCAAGATTGAAGATAATTGTTGGTTGATGTCGCTACAGTAGGCCAACTACGAGTTAGTTTAACCAGATCGATGTTGCGATCGCGAAAAAAGCAAGATTATAAAGAGTTGCTGAGTACAAGACAAACAATAATGCTATTTTACTAATTGGCAAACAAAATTGATAAAGCAAAGTCTTAAAAAGCAATGAAATACGTAATGTGGGGTAGTTACTGTGAAAACGCCCTCGAAAAACGCACTCCCTATCGTCAGGCTCATTTGGATGGTCTTACGGGTCAAAAAAAACGAGGAATCTTAGTTACTCTTGGCCCTACTAAAGACAATACTAAAGTTTTTGGCATTTATGAAGCGGAAAATGAAGCGACAGTGCGTAAATTAGTTGAATCCGATCCTTATTGGCAAAACGGCATCTGGACAGAATATGAAGTTAAGGAATGGATACAGGCTTTTTAGTATAAGTGTATTGTAAATTTTAAGTCAATATCATACGAACTACTAGTACAATACAGGTTAATATGCAGGAAAATTATCAACAGAGAATTATTAACTTTTTCAATGGTAGAACTGCTGATGATTCTAAAAGAACAGGTCATCCTGAAAATGCAGCAAGACTATTAGATTATGTAACAGTGCGATCGGGTGAGAGAGTACTCGATTTATGTACGGGTACGGGTTTGGTAGCAATACCAACTGCCAAATATGTAGGACCGCAGGGTTCGGTAATTGGTGTCGATTTCTCATCGGGAATGCTATCCCAAGCAAAAGCCAAAATAGAAGCTGAAGGTATTAGAAATTTGGGCGTTGGTGAATGCGTAATGCTTCAAAAGGAAAGTTGAAGTGTACCGAATCTTAAATAGTGCAGTAGTAAGCGGAGGGAATATTTTATAAACAAGAGATATTATTTAATAATCTGCCAAATTGGCATAAAAGATTCATGGGAGCGATCGCCAATATTCCAGAGTATAATTCCCTGTTTCTGATGATTAACTACTGTCCAACAACATATATAGATACTTCGAGTAAAACTAGATTAATGCCATCATCGTACAAACCCACGACATTATTTCCTTCGCAGATCGAGTAAGGCGATCGCTCGTCAATGCTTAATCCTTAGATTTATGACTCAATTTCAGTTTTTCCGCCAAAGCATGATTCAATTTCTGAGTTGCACCAGGGAATTTTGGCTCTAACTGGAGTACCCTACTATAGGATTTCACCGCACTATTCCAACTCTGAATTAATTCAAATTGCTGTCCCAATAAAAAATGAGACTCAGCATCTTTGGGATTGTGGTGTATAGCCTGTTCCAAAAACTCGATCGCCTGTGAATTTTTTCCTTGTTTGCTCAATACTTGTGCCATACGATGATATGCCTGAACAAATTTAGGATTGAGAACAATTGCTTTATAGTAAAAGCCGATGGCTTGTTGGTTTTGATCTTGTTTGACTAAAGCATTTGCTAAATAAAAACGATCCAATGCAGTACCAATTTTGGGCTTGATACCCAAGGCAATCTGCATTTCTTTAATAAATTCGTCTTGTTTGCCAAGCTTGAGTAAAGTTCGAGCGAGATTTAGATGAGCTTTGGCAAATTTGGAATCC
Organism: uncultured Pleurocapsa sp.; assembly: GCA_964468145.1. Lineage (GTDB taxonomy): Bacteria > Cyanobacteriota > Cyanobacteriia > Cyanobacteriales > Xenococcaceae > Waterburya. The sequence goes on along the minus strand of CAYXWE010000198.1, from coordinate 499 downwards.
AAGCTAATTACTTTACGGTAGCAGGCGAGGGCAGATTTCCATTGAGCTTTTCTAGCATACAAATTCCCCAGGCTAGTATGAACCTTTACAGAATTGGGGTATAACTTTGCTTGTTGTAAGTAACGTTGAATTGCTTTATCTAACTGAGGATTATTACTTTTTGTTGTATTGGTGGCACGGATTGAATTTTTCTTGACAGACTCTAGCTGCGACTTACTAAAATCTGCCTTAACTTCCCGTTCGACTTTTTGCGGTGGCAAAGCAGGCAAAGCCATACTAATATCTAGTGCTTTGCGGTAATACAGTGCTGCTTGTTTCCATTGATTCTTTTGCTCTAGCCGTCTTGCTGCGCGACAGTATGCTTCGACAGAACTAGCAGATTTGGATGGCGTATCTTTGATGATATCTGATTTGACTGTATTCCTACTATTATCAAATTGTTTTTGAGCAGTTTCTAGTTCCGCAGCCTTATAAATATTTAATTGAGCTTGTTCGTTAT